>JALYTG010000135.1 GCA_030854405.1 Chloroflexota bacterium
ACTGCCGCCCGGGCCACCTCGAAGTAGCGTGACTGCAGGCCGCGTACGTCCTCTGGGTCCATCGACTCGGCGAGCGCCGTGAAGTTCTCCAGGTCCCCGAAGAGGACCGAGACGAGGCGACGCTCGGAGGGAAGCGAGGAATCGAGGACTCGGTCGCCTGATGCGTCGATGCCCGACAGCTCGGGCATCGGTCCGCCGCAGGCGTTACAGAAGCGCAGGCCCGGGGTAACTTCGGCGCGACAATGCGGACAGGTCGCGGTGAGCCGCGCTCCGCACGTGCCGCAGAAGCGAGCGGACTCGGCGTTGGCGGAATCGCAGCTCGGGCAGCGCATCGGTCAGGGCACCCCTACGCGGTAGGCTCCGGCTGCTTGTGGATCATCTGGCCGGCCAGATGACCATCCTCGATCGTGAGCGAGCGGGTGATGTGCCTGGCAAGCGTGAGCTCGTGGTTGACGACGAGGGTCGCGATGCGCTGCTGCTCCGGTGACTGCGGGAAGCCGTCGACCGTGCCGTCGATCCCCTCGACCTTGCCACTCATCGCCTTGTGCGGTTTGTGGATGAGGTACTCGGTCTCGCGATGGCTGCTCTTGAACTGCGCGAAGTTTACGCTGAACGGCGCTTCCAGGAACTGCTGAATGACCGGGTTCTCGCGCGCCTCGTCCGTGAAGAGGGCCGGATCATTGATGCGCACCCAGCTGTTGAATCCCTGCGCAGGCCCGACCTCATTTTCGTCACCGCGCGGGAACCTGTCGTAGAGGTCCTCCTCGTTGAAATCGCCCCGCAGATCTTCCATTTGATCTCCCTCGGTGCTGCCCTAAGACGGGATCATAGGCCCGCCGTGCATGAGCGCCTAGATGCTCGGTCGTGCCTGCTACCATCGCGAGACCCATGACCACGATCAGCCCGAAGGCCGCGCGCGTGCGCATGGCACCCAGCCCCACTGGGCCGCTGCATATCGGCACCGCGCGCACCAGCCTCTACAACTTCCTGTTCGCCCGGCACGTTGGGGGCACGTTCGTCCTGCGCGTCGAGGACACCGATGCCGCGCGCGGGAGCGAGGCCTTCGAACGCGACATCATCGAGGGGCTGCACTGGCTGGGACTCAGCTGGGACGAGGGGCCGCAGGTGGCAGGCGGCGACGATATCGGAGACTTCGGCCCTTACCGCCAGAGCCAGCGCATGGACCTATACGCTACCGAAGCGCAAGGCCTGCTCGCCGACGGCTCCGCTTACCGCTGCTATTGCACGCCCGATGAGCTCAACGCCGCCCGCCGCGAGCAGGAGGCACGCCGGGAGCCGCCGCGTTACTCCGGACGCTGTCGGAAGCTCTCTGAGGAAGAGCGGCTGGCACTCGAGGCCGAGGGTCGCAGCTTCGCCATCCGCTTCGCGGTGAAGCCGGAAAAGGTCGCGTTCGACGACATCATCCGCGGCACAGTCGAGTTCAACAACGCGCTGCTGGGCGACTTCGTGATCGTGCGGACCGATGGGATGCCGCTCTATAACTTCGTGGCGGTCGTCGATGACGCCGCCATGGCGATCAGCCACGTGCTGCGCGGCGAAGAGCACCTCTCGAATACGCCCAAGCAGATCGCGCTCTACCGCGCGCTGGGATACGACCTCCCGCGATTCGGACACGTCCCGCTCATCCTGAACCCGGATCGCTCGAAGATGAGCAAGCGAAAGAGCCAGACCGCTCTCGAGGCTTATCGGGAGCAGGGGTACCTGCCCGAGGCGCTGGTGAACTTCCTCGCCTTCCTGGGTTGGTCGCCCGGCACCGAAGAGGAGATCTTCAGCCTCGACGAGCTGGCGAGCCGCTTCGAGATCGAGAAGGTCCACAAGGCGGGCGCCGTCTTCGACTCGGATCGGCTCGACTATCTCAATGGCACATACATCCGCTCGCTCGGAGACGAGCAGCTCGCCCTCCGCCTGCGGCAGTTCGTCCCGGCCCTAGTCGACGACGCGGCGATCGTCCGGCTGGTGCCACTCGTTCGCGAGCGCCTGGTGCGGCTCGCCGACGTGGTCGATCTGGCGAGCTTCCTGTGGGAGCCCGATGCCGTCGTCGCCTCGTGGTACGACCGAGAGCTCCTCCTCTCCCCGAAGGCCGGTGGACCGGCCGATGCGGCGCGCGCGCTCTCGAGCGCTCGCGAGATCGTGACCGAGCTCGATGCAGCCGACTTCTCCGCGGACGTGCTGGAGGATCGCTGCCGAGCTGCCGCCACGATGCTAGGGATGAAGCCGGGTGACTTCTTCAAGCCGATCCGAGTCGCCCTCACCGGCCGCACCGTCTCGCCCCCGCTCTTCGCCTCCATGGAGCTGCTTGGGCGCGACCGGTGCCTGGCGCGGATCGACGAGGCGCTCGGCAAGCTGCAATGACTGAGCCGAGGCTCGCCGACCTCACGGAGCGCGACCTGATCGTTCCGATCCGCTCCTCCTCCGGCGAGCGGCCGGACCCCAGCGCCGTGGCCCTGGACCAGATGCGTCATGGGACCGACAGGGACGGGAAGCGCTTCCTCGCGGCGTTCGCCACCCCCGAGTCCTTTGCTGAGTTCGGGCCGGTGGGCAGCGACTACGTGACCCTTCCCGCGCGCCTCCTCTTCGCGCGGGCGGACGAGGCTGGCGAACGGGTCGTGGTCGATCCGGGCGCCCCCTCGCAGGTGGCGGTCGGAGTCGGCGTGCTGCCGTACCTTGCGGCCGGGATCGATCCGAACCGGCCGGATGCCCAGCGCGCGCGAAGGCCGCTCGGTGAGCCGCCGGCGCTCGAGGCGCCAGCCGAGATCCCGGAGGCCTTCGGCTCGGCGCTGCACCGCGCTCTGGAAGAGCTGCCACAGGTGGAGCGAGCCTGGCTGCTTCGCGTCGCTGAAAAGTGGGTCGCCGGAATCCAGCTCGTGCCCGACGCCGAGCTTGCCGACTTCGACGCCGTCCGCAACTACCTGCACGCGCTCGCGACGGAGCACCTCGGTTCCCGCACATTGCTGACCGTCACCGACCTGCGGAGCCCGGCGCTGCGCGACAAGTTCGACGCATTCGCTGCGCCGTTCTACATCGCCAACCGGCCTGCCAAGGGCTTTCTCTCGCGCCTCCTCGGCAACTGAGCGGCTCAGCCGCGGCCGTCAACCGGGTACCAGCACAATCCGGCCGGCCACCTCGCCCGCCCGCAGCCGGCGATGAGCCTCCGCGGCTTCGGCCAGTGGCATGCGCTCGACAGTCCAGCGCGTCTGGCGGCGGCGGGCGCGGCGAACGACCTCGCCCAGCTCGTCAACTGCCCCCCAGGCGATGCTCGACACCCACGCTTCTGTCGGGATCCTGTCGATCCCGACCTCGAGTCGCCCACCGGCTTCCCCTATCACCAGAAGGAGGCCATTGGGCGCAAGGTCGCGCGCGGCGCCCTCCAGCGTGTCGTCGCTTCCGACGAAGTCGAACACGGCGTCGGCTCGCCATGGGAGCGGCTCTTCGCCCAGCAGGCCGAGATCTGCGCCCAGAGCGGCGGCCAGCTCCAGCCGGCTCGGCTCCAGGTCGCGGACTGCAATCTGAATCTGAGAGCCGGCGGTCGAGCCCCGCAGGTACTGCAGCCCGAACTGCCCGAGCGCTCCGAGGCCGACCAGCAGCACCCGGGCTCCCGGCCGCAGCCAGGGGCTAGCACGGCGGACGGCACGGAACGGTGTCAAGCCCGCGTCGGCGAGCGGGGCCGCCTCGACGGCGTCGAGCGCACCCAGCGCAACAAGGTGGCGTGGATCCGGGACGAGCAGGTACTCCGCGTAGCCGCCGTCGACCTGGAATCCTGGCGAACCGCCGCGAGGGCATCGCTGCTCCTCGCCGGAGAGGCACTCGGCGCAGCTGCCGCACCCCCAGCCGCCGAAGACCACGACCGGATCCCCAATCCGCAGGCGAGCCTTTCGCAGCGGCCGCACGGAATCCGATCCGATGGCATCGATCCAGCCAGAAACCTCATGCCCCAGCGTGACTGGCAGGTCGACTCGCGGCTGCGTGCCGTCCACGATGTGGAGATCGGTCCGGCAGACGCCGCACCCGGCCACACGGACCCGGACCTGGGCCCCGGAGGGGTCAGGGATGGGTACCTCCTCGAGGCGCAGCGGCCCGCCGGCCGATCGCAACCGGACGGCGAGCATCAGGGGCCGGGCAGCGTCTCCGCCAGCGGCATCGGCTCGGCGAGCGCGGACATCAACAGCTCGACCACGGTGGAGGGATTGAGCTCCGTGATGATGGCGCGGATCTCACCGTCCCGGTCGACGGCGATCGCGACCGGCTGGGCGATATTCACGTTCTCGCCATCGGCCACGGTGAGGATCCCGAGCATCTCGACCGCGGTGCGCCGCTCGTCGCTCATCAGCAGATAGGGGAGCTTGGTCTCGCGCAGGTATTCCGCCTGCTGCTCCGCGCTGTCGCAGCTCACCCCGGCCACCACGATCCCCGCCTCGCGGAGGCGCTCATACTCGTCGGCCAGCGCCAGGGCGGCCCTGGTGCCGCGCCGCCGGGCCACCCCCTCCAGCGTTGCTGCTCCGAAGAAGAGGATCACGGCCGGCTGCTTGGTGACCCAGCTGCGCAGGTTCAGCAGGTAGCCGTCGCTGGCGCGCAGGCCGACCGACGGGATCTGGTCACCGACCGCGACCTTCAGGCTCATTGGCCGATTGTAGGGGCTCCGCCGAGGCACAGCCGGGCGCCGGACCGATGCAGCAGCCCGTCGCGCTCGAGGCCGTCGAGCAGAGCTCCGAAGGCCTTCCGATCCAGGCTCATCTGCAATCGCGTCACCTCGGCCGGCAGCCGGTTCCCTTCGGCGATCGCGAGCATGCGAAGTAACGCGCCGCGCCGGGCGCGAGACGAGCCGACGAACCTCGCCTGGCGAGTCACGGGCACGCGGTCGGCAATCCCACGCGACGGGCAGCCGCCGGCGATCGGGCAAATGTCACAGCGCGCAGAGCGGGCGGCACAGACCCGCGCGCCGAACTCCATGGTGGCGTGCGTCCACGCGGCCGTCTCATCCGGCGTGCCGTTGCCCGCGGCTGCGAGCGCATCGGCCAGCTTCTGGAGGTCGGCGCCGCCTTTCGGGTCGGCGCCGAAGCGGCGGACAAGCCAGCGCCGGACGTTGGTGTCGACCACGCCGACCGGCTGGCTGAAGGCGAGACTGGCGACGGCACGCGCCGTGTACGGCCCGATTCCGGGGAGGCGCTCGAGTTCGGCCACATCGGGCGGCCAGCCATGGTCGACGATCGCCTGCGCGGCACGCTGGAGCGCCATCGCTCGCCGGTTATAGCCGAGCCCAGTCCACGCGGCCAGGACCTCGGCCTGCGGCGCGGCGGCCAGTGCGGCCGCGGTCGGGAATCGTTCGAGGAAGCGCGGGAATCGGTCAGCGGCCCGGGACGCCTGCGTCTGCTGCAGCATCACCTCGCTGACGAGCACGGCGTACGGGTCGCGGGTGTTGCGCCAGGGGAAGTCGCGATGCTCGCGCAGGTACCAGCCCAGCAACGTGCTGCGGATGCGCTTCAGAGCCTGTGAATTGCGCTGCCGATCGGCCACGCCGGCGAGGGTAGCAGCCGCCATCGGCCGGCGCCGCTGCGTTACCGTTGCGGCGATGCGCAACCGCCTCTGCCCCTTCGACCCCGCGGCGAGCACTTCACTCTCGTGCTGAAGACCGATGACTGGCCCGCGGTCGCAGCCGTCGGGGCCTGAGGCCGGCTCGCTCGCAGTCGTCGTCGACAAGTTCGGCGGCTCCGTGCTGCGGCGCCCGCAGGACATCGTCGCAGCGGTCGAGGTGGTCGCCCGCCAACGCGCCGCCGGTCTGCGTCCGATCGTGGTCGTCAGCGCCTTCGAGGGGGTCACCGATACGATCCTCGCCGCCGCCGCGGTCCTGCTCCCCGACCGCGGAAGCTCGCTGCGCGAGCCGCGGCACGATGCCGGTTCTGCGTTGGCGCGCGAGACCGACCGCGCCCTGGCAACCGGCGAGGCCCTCTCGGCCGCGCTCTTCGCCCTCGGCCTCCAGGCGCGCGGCATCCCGGCGCGCTCGTTCAGCGGCGCCGAGGCGGGGATCCGTACCGCCGCCGCGCACCTCGGAGCGGAGGTTCGCCGCGTCCTGTCGCGTCCGCTGCGCCGGGCCCTGAGCGAGGGCCTGGTCCCGGTCGTCGCGGGCTTCCAGGGGATCGGCACCCACGGTGAGCTGACCACGCTCGGCCGCGGTGGAACCGACTTGTCGGCGGTGGCCCTGGCGGTTGCGCTGCGCGCGGATCGCTGCGAGCTCTTCAAGGACGTCGGCGGAGTGCTCGAGGCCGATCCGCACCTCGTTCCTGCGGCCCGCCTCCTGCCGGTCGTCGATGCACTGCAGCTGGAGCTCCTTGCTGAGCTGGGCGCCGAGGTGGTGCACCCGGTCGCCGTGCGGCGTGCTCGACGCGGCAGGCTGCAACTGGTGATCAGGGCGCTCGACGACGATGCGCCGATGACCGTGGTGCGGCCGGTCGCCCCGGACGAGGGCGGGGTCCTGATGCTGGCGGTTGATCGCAAGGAGCGAATCGCCCGAATCAGCCTGGTCGGTCCGGCTCCTCGCATGCCGGAGATCCTGCCGCTGCCGGCCCACAACGAGGGCTCGTTCGACGAGGGCGGCCTGCGCGTGGTGTGGGCGGAGGTGCCGCTCGCATCGGCCGCCCGGGCCGCGCAGGCGATCTACGCGACCTTCATGCTCGCGGACGCTGGCTGACCGATGGAGAACCGGGGT
>JALYTG010000282.1 GCA_030854405.1 Chloroflexota bacterium
CGCGATCCTCTCCGACAGCCCCCGGATCGCGTCGGCGATCGGATCTGGCAGGTGGATCCAGTCGGTGTCGGGGCCCTCGACCCGGCGTCCCTCCACCTTCACCGTATGTCCGGGATTACCGACCACAGTGGCGTTTGGAGGCACGTCCTCGACCACCACCGTGTTCGCGCCAACCTTGGCGCCGTGCCCGACCTCGATCGGCCCCAGCAGCTTGGCTCCGGAGCCAACCGTCACGTTGTCGCCCAGGGTCGGGTGCCGCTTGCCACGCTGAAATCCGGTCCCGCCCAGCGTCACCCCCTGGAAGAGGGTCACGCGATCGCCGATCTCCGCCGTCTCGCCGATCACCACGCCGGAGCCATGGTCGATGAAGAAATCGTCGCCGATTTGCGCCGCCGGGTGGATTTCCACCCCGGTTACCGAGCGGGTCACATAGGAGATCGCCAATGGCGCCAGCGGGATCTCGGCCTCGTGCAGCGCGTGCGCGACGCGGTGGGCGAGCAGCGCCTGCACCCCAGCCCAGCTGGAGAGGATCTCGACCGTGCCGGCACGGCGCGCAGCCGGGTCGCGTTCACGCGCGGTCGCGACGTCCGAGGCGACCTCTCGCACCACATTGCGAATTGTTCCGAGTCCGAGCATTGCGTTAGGAGGGGAAGAAGGGCAGCGACATGTACCGCTCGCCCGAGTCGGGGACGATCGTCACGACCCGCTTGCCGGCCATCTCGGGTCGAGCCGCGATCTGCAGCGAAGCGTGGATCGCGGCGCCGGCCGAGAACCCGACCAGCAGGCCCTCGCGCCGCGCGCACAGCTCAGCCATGTCGAGCGCGTCGTTGTCCGCGACCGGGATCACCTCGTCGATCACCGAGCGATCCAGCACCTCGGGGACGAATCCGGCGCCGATCCCCTGGATCTTGTGGGTGCCGGGCTGACCGCCGGAGAGCACCGCCGAGCCGGCCGGCTCGACCGCGACGACGAGGGCCTCGGGCCGCCGCTCCTTCAGCACCTGACCCACGCCGCTGATCGTGCCACCGGTTCCGACCCCGCAGACGAAGGCGTCGACCTCGCCTCCGGTGTCAGCCCAGATCTCCTCCGCTGTCGTGCGCCGGTGGACCTCGGGGTTGGCCGGGTTGGTGAACTGCTGCGGGATGAAGGCCCCCCGCTCCTCGGCGATCCGCCGGGCAAGGTCGACTGACTCGTTCATGCCGCCCAGCGATGCCGTCTCGTGCACCTCGGCGCCGTAGGCGCGCAGCAGATCGGAGCGCTCGCGGGTCATCCCCTCGGGCAGGGTTAGGACCAGCTCGTAGCCGCGCGCCGCGCAGACCATCGCCAGTGCGATTCCGGTGTTGCCGCTGGTCGGCTCGACGATCAGCGAGCAGCCGCGCTCGATCTGACCCTCGGCCTCGGCCGCGTCGATCATCGCCACACCGATGCGGTCCTTAACCGACCCGCCGGGGTTGAAGTACTCCAGCTTCGCGCAGACCTCAGCGCCGACCCCCTCACCGAGACGCTGCAACGCGACCATCGGCGTGTTGCCGACCACGTCGGCGGCCTCACGGCCGATCCGCGCGGCTGCGCCTGCATCGGTGGGCGGAGTTACTGACATCGCGCCCAAACTACAGCCAGCGGCCGGCCCACGCGCATGGTGGCGCTCAGTCGCCCAGCCCACTGCGTCGCCACCCGTGCGCGGCGCGGCTCAGCCGTTTTTTTTCGGCGGGCGTTTGGTGTAGATCGTCGCGGAGATCTTCCAGTCGCCGCCGAGGCGCTTGAAGATCGTCTTCTGGGGCCCGAATCGCCCTTCGCCGGGCTGGAACCCGGAGGCTCGGTTGCCGTTCACCTGGACCCGCTCAAGTGTCGGCTTGAACTGCTTCAGCAGCGACAGAGTGCCCTCGCTGATCGCCTTCGGGCAGCTGGCGCCCTTCAGCTGCGCCTGCTTGATCGGCGTGACGAACTTCGAAGCCCGGCGCTGGTAGGCGGGCGTGAGCTGTTCGCAGGCAGCCTTGCCGTCGCCGCTCTTCACCGCCGCGAAGTAGGTGTTGTAGGTATTGGTGATCGCCTCGACCTGCTTGTCGCTCGCACTCGAGCCGCCGCAGCCAACGACGATGGCGGCGAGGAGCGCGGCCAGACCGACATTGAAAGCCCTGCGCATCGCCGGAAAGCTATCGAAGCGCCTCGGCCAGGGGCGGGGGGAGCTCCCCTTCGGCGCGCGACCAGGCAAGCCAGGAAAGAGCCACGGTGCCCTTGCTCTCGATCGCGGAGATGCGAAGCGCGGCAGCCGCAGAGGTCAGAGCAATGAGGCCCCATCTGACCACGAACCAACCCGCGGAAGAC
>JALYTG010000136.1 GCA_030854405.1 Chloroflexota bacterium
GCACGGAAGGCCGCGGCCGCCCGCTGTCGCTCCTCGACCGAGAGGAGGACCCCCTCGCCCGTGGTCCCGCAGGCAAAGAGACCGTCTGCGCCGCCCTCCTCCAGGAATTCGACCATCGGGCCGATGGCGGCCTCGTCGAGCCGGCTCCCGGCATCGGTCAGGGGGGTGACCGCGGCGACGATCATCTCGTGCGGCATGCCGACACAGTACCTGCATTCAGCTGCGGGCAATCAGGCGCATCGGTGTAGACTCGGTGCTTGCCGTGCGCCTCCAAGGGAGGGATTGGACGCAATGACCTACGTCATCGTTGAGCCGTGCATCGGCGTCAAGGACGCATCATGCGTCGACGTCTGCCCGGTCGACTGCATCCACGCCACCGACGACGACCCGCAGTTCTATATCGACCCTGCTGAGTGCATCGACTGCGGCGCGTGCGAGCCGGAGTGTCCGGTGACCGCCATCTTCGCCGAGGACGCGGTGCCCGATCAGTACGCGAACTACATCCAGATCAACGCCGACTACTTCACCAAGTAGCCGCCACGAGACTGATGGTTCGCCTGATCGCCCGCTACCAGCAGCCAGACGACCAGGAAGCCTTCGACGCCCACTGCCGCGACGTCCTCGCCCCGATCGTCGAGCGCTACCCAAAGCTGCGATCACTGCGCTTGACGAAGCTCGTCGGTGCTGGTGGCCGTCCCGCTCCGTACCACCTGATGGCGGAGATGAGCTTCGACAGCGACCAGGATCTGGCCGAGGCGGTCGGCTCCGCGCCGAGCGCCGAAAGCGCGCGCGATCTGCGGAACTTCGCGCAAGCGGGGGTCACCGTCCCTCGTGGCCCCTGACGACGCCGATGCCCGAGCCTGACGCGCCGCTGCCCGCCGACCCGAGCACGCTCGGGTTCGAGCGAATCCGCTACGCGAAGGATCCTGGCAGCGCGGTCGCCACGGTCACGATCTCGCGACCCGCGGTGCTCAACTGCTTCGACTTCCGTACTCTGCGCGAGCTCGGCCGCGCGTTCGAAGACGCCGCCTGGGACGACTCAGTGGCGGTGGTGGTGATCACGGGGGTAGGCGACCGGGCCTTCTGCACCGGCGCCGACCTCGACGAGCAGGCCCGGATGGGTGCGACCAGCGGCCAATACTGGCGATGGATGGGCGCCTTCGTCGAGATGCACGATCGGCTGCGCTCGATCGGCAAGCCGACGATCGCACGCGTCAACGGCATCTGCGTGGGAGGCGGCCAGGAGCTGCAGCTCGCGTGCGACCTCTCGGTGATGGTCGACGATGCCTACATCCAGCACGTGGGTCCCGAGCATGGATCGGTGCCGGCGGGAGGTGCGACCCAGTGGCTGCCCCTCGTCGTCGGTGATCGGCGCGCGCGAGAGATCGTGATGCTGTGCGAGCGGATCTCCCCGGTGCAGGCGCTCGAGTGGGGGCTCGTGTCACGCGTCGTGCCGCGCGCCGCGCTCGACTCGACCGTCGCCGCGCTGGCCGACCAGCTCCGCCATAAGCTGCCCGAAACCATGCGCTATACGAAAGCGCAGCTGAACTGGTGGCGCGACCTCGTCTGGTCATCCACGATCAGCCACGCGCGCGACTGGCTGGCGGTGCATTCCACCTCCGATGAGACGCGGGAGGCGGTCCTGGCCTTCGGCGAGAAGCGCCCCCCGCGCTTCGATGAGCTGCGCTCCATGCAGGCGGCCGGTGGCCGGTCGTGCGCACGCTGCGGGGCGCGCGGCCTGCCGGCTGGACACGGCTTCTGCGGCGTCTGTGGATCACCGCTCGGATCGGCCTGGGGGACCGGCGTGACGACGGGCACAGCCGATGAATGACGAGCCCCTCGTTCTTGTCGAGCGGCAGCTCGACTCCCGCACCGCCCTCGTCCGCCTGAACCGGCCGAAGCAGCTCAACGCGCTCAACGGCGCGGTCATGGACGCGCTCTGCGACGCGCTCGAGGAGCTCGACCGCGACGACCAGATACGTGCGATCGTGGTGACCGGCAACGAACGAGCGTTCGCCGCGGGCGCCGACATCGGCGAGATGGCGGAAGCGAGCGCGGTCGAGATGCTCCGCAGCAATCGGATCGGCCAATGGGATCGGGTCCGGCGCGTCAGCAAGCCAGTGATCGCCGCGGTGAGCGGGTGGTGCCTGGGCGGTGGCTGCGAGCTCGCCATGACACTGGACATCGTCGTAGCCGGAGAGGGCGCGAAGTTCGGGCAGCCCGAGATCAAGATCGGAGTGATTCCCGGGGCCGGCGGCACGCAGCGCCTGACCCGCGCCATCGGGAAGTCGAAGGCGATGGAGATGATCCTGACCGGTGAGCCGATCTCTGCCACCGAGGCGGAGCGCGCCGGCCTGGTCGCGCGCGTCGTGCCCGACGAGCTGGTGGTCGAGGATGCACTCGCGCTCGCGGCGGTCATCGCGAAGCAGAGCCCCCTCGCCCTGCGCCTGGCCAAGGAGGCCGTGAACGCCGCCTACGAGATGAGCCTGAGCGACGCGCTAACCCACGAGCGGCGCCTCTTCTACCTCCTCTTTGCCAGTGATGACCAGAAGGAGGGGATGGCGGCCTTCCTGGAGAAGCGCAGCCCCGAATTCACGGGTCGATGAGCCTCGGCAATCCCGAACGGGCGATCGGCGGGCTGGCGGTCGCTCGGCCGGCGGGGGTTGAGCTTCGGCCCATCGGGCGGGACGATTTCGAGCTTGCGCTGACGCTGGTTCGGGAGCTCTACGACTTGCCGCATACCGATCCGCCAGCCTACCGGGCCGGCTTCGACTCGCTCATCGGCGATGTCGATGCGTCGCCCTTCCTCGCCCTCGCCGACGGCGAGCCCGCCGGCCTCATCATCTTCCGTTTCCGCCGACGGATGGCGCTCGCCACGTATGAAGGCTGGGTGAGCGATCTCTACGTCCGTGAGGCGTTCCGGCGCCGCGGGATCGGCCGCGCCCTGCTGGGTGCGGCGATCGCCGAGTGGCGGCTGCGCCGCGGTCATCAGCTGGTCCTCGAGACGGCGCATGCCAATCTCGCTGCCCGTGCGCTCTACGAGTCGATCGGGTTCCACGATGCCGGCACGCATTTTCAGCTGCGACCAATGGTGCTTGGTGGTCCTCCGACCGGCGTCGTTCTGCGGCCGATCGAGGCCGAGGACTTCGAGGTCGTGCGAGCGCTCCTCGCCCTGCCCACGCCCAACGCAGACCGGCTGGCAGCCCTGAAACAGGTCTTCGCTGCACATCTGCAGCAGCCGGATCTCGTCGCCCGGCTCGCCATCGTCGACGGCGCGCCGGCCGGCGTGGTTGCGATGCAGCTGCGCGAGCCGTTCTTCGCCATCTCGCCCCAGGCCTGGATCGCTGAGCTCGCAGTGGCCGAGGCCGGTCGCCGCAGCGGGATCGGTCGGGCACTGTTGGCGACAGCAGTTGCCGAAGCGGCGGGGCGCGGCGCCAACGCCGCCGTGCTGGAGTGCGACGCTGCGGTGGACGCGCGAGGCCTGCTGGCTCGCGAGGGCTTCCAGGACGTGGGCAGCAGCTACCGTCTCGAGCGGTGAGCTCCGCTTCGTGAAGCGCCGTGGGCCAGGGTGGCGTCGCTAGAATCGGTGCCATGCAGCAGCTGCCGCCCTTCGACACCATCCGCTACGAGCTGACGGATGGCGTTGCGACGATCACGCTGAACCGGCCAGAGAGCCTGAACGCGCTGAACGCCGTCATCCGCCGCGAGCTGCTCCAGGCGGTCAAGGCGGTGCGAAGGGACGAGGCGGTGCGCGCAGTGATCATCACCGGAGCGGGACGCGGCTTCTGCTCTGGCGCCGACCTGCGCGGGGGCAGCGGCGAGCGGGAGTTCCGGCGCGTCCTCGTCACCGAGTACAACCCGCTGATCACCGCGCTGCGCGACCTGCCGAAACCCATCGTGGCCGCCGTCAATGGCGTGGCCGCGGGTGCGGGCGTGTCGCTGGCGCTGGCGGCCGACCTGATCGTCGCCGCCGCTGAGGCGCGTTTCATCCTCGCGTTCGTGCGGATCGGGCTGGTGGCGGATTCCGGCGCGACCCGGGCCCTCGTTCGCGCGCTCGGCCGCCACCGGGCGGCGCAGCTGATCTTCACCGGGGATCCACTGAGCGCCGCCGATGCCGCGGAGGCCGGGCTGGTCGCGGCGGTAGTGCCCGCGGATCAGCTCCAGGACGCCGCGCACGGGCTCGCCACCCGCCTGGCGGCCGGCCCGACGAAGGCGATCGGTTACGCCAAGCGGATGATCAATGCCGCGGAGGACGCAACCCTCGCCCAGAGCCTCGCCACGGAGGCTGCGCTCCAGGAGATTGCCGGTCGTACCCAAGATCACGCAGAGGGGGTCGCGGCGTTCGGTGGCAAGCGCGAGCCGCGCTTTATCGGGCGCTGAACCGGTGACCGAGATCGCAAGGATCGGCGTGCTCGGGGCCGGGACGATGGGGGCGGGGATCGCGCAGGTTGCCGCGGAAGCGGGATTCGAGGTGCTCGTGCACGAGGCTGCCGAGGGCGGCTTCGATCGCGCGCGCGAGCGGATCGGCGGCTCCCTTCAGCGCAAGGTGGAGAAGGACGAGCTGACCCCCGACGAGGCGACCGCCGCGCTCAGCCGGATCACCGGGGTCGACGCGGTCGAGAAGCTCGGCGTTGCGGACCTGGTCATCGAGGCCATTCCCGAGGACCTGGAGCTGAAGCGCGACGCCTTCCGCCGCCTGGACGCCGCCGCGGGCGATGAGGTGATCCTGGCCACCAATACGAGCTCGCTCTCCGTGGCGCGCATCGCGGCTGCGACAGCACGGCCCGAGCGGGTGGTCGGGATGCACTTCTTCAACCCGGTGCCGCTGATGGCGCTGGTCGAGGTGATCGTCGGACCGATGACCCAGCGGGCCAGCCTTGAAGCCACGGTGCGCGCGGCGACGCGGCTGGGCAAGACCCCGGTGATCGCCGCCGATACCCCGGGATTCATCGTCAACCGCGTCGCGCGGCCCTACTACCTCGAGGCGCTGCGTATCGTGGGAGACGGGGCTGCGACGGTCGAGGCGGTCGACGGCGCGATGAAGGGGATCGGCTTTCGGATGGGTCCCTTCGAGCTGATCGACGCCATCGGTGCCGACGTCAATCTTGCCGTCAGCCAGGCCGTCTTCGAGCAGTTCTTCTTCGACCCACGCTACCGTCCGCACCCCCTGCAACGGACGCTGGTCGAGGCCGGAAGGCTTGGACGGAAGTCGGGCGGTGGCTTCTACGACTACGCGACCGATGGCTCCCGGAGCGGGGTCTGGGAAGGCGTTGCCCGGCACGTATCAGGCCCCGCGCTCGATACCCTCGACGAGGGCGCGATCGTGGCACGCATCCTCGCCACCATCGTCAACGAGGCGGCCTCGGCGGTTGGGGAGGGCGTCGCCACGCCCGAGGCGATCGACACCGCCATGCGGCTCGGCACGAACTACCCGTCGGGGCCGCTCGAGTGGGGCGAACGCATCGGCCTGGGGCCGGTGGTGGGCACGCTCGACGCGCTTCATGGATCCGTGCCCGACGGCCGCTATCGGGTCACGCCGCTGCTCCGCTCGCTGGCCGAGCGCGAGGGCTCCTTCTTCGAGTCGCGAACCTGAGCGGGGTGCCGCCGATCGGCCGCTTTCGGGCCGTCGTCTTCGACATGGATGGGCTCCTGCTCGACACCGAGGTGCTCTGGCAGCGGGCAGAGGAGGAGCTCTTTCGGCGCCACGGGGACCGGTTCACCCAGGCCGACAAGCTGTCAGTCATGGGCACCAGCTTCGCGATGACCGCGCGCTACTTCGCGGAGCGCCTCGACCGGCCGGAGGAGCACGGCACCGAGCTCGTCGACGAGCTACGGCAGCTGATGCATGGCCTGCTGCAAGAGCAGGTCTCGAGCCGCCCCGGCGCCGTGGAGCTGGTCGCCCGACTGCGCGCCGACGGCGTGCGCCTGGCGCTTGCCTCCAACTCCTCGCGCTTCCTGGTGGACACCGCGTTGGCGACCGCCGGACTGACCGATGCATTCGAGGCCGTGGTCACCGCGGACGACGTCGAGCATGCCAAGCCGGCCCCCGACATCTACCTGCTCGCCTGCGCCCGCCTGTGCGTCGAGCCAGCCGATACGCTTGCGCTCGAAGACTCCGCCCCGGGCATCGAGGCCGCCAAGGCGGCAGGCCTGGTCTGCATCGCCGTACCGCAGTTCGCCGAAACCGATGTCTCGGCCGCCGACCGTGTCATCGACTCGCTCGAGGAGCTGCTCGTCTGAGCGGCGCTACCATGACGGCCATGGCTGCGCCGCATCCCATCCCGGACGAGCTGACCTACCTACTCACGACCGATCTCCCCGGCCACGTCTCCTTCGTCGCGCCGGATCGCTCAGTTCGGATCGTGATCATGTGGGTCGACTACGACGGCGAGCACATCCTGACCAGCTCACGAATCGGCTCGTTCAAGGCTAGAGTCTGGCGCAGGAATCCACACGCGGCCGTATCGGTGGTGGACAAGCAGGACATGTGGAGGTTCGTGACGATCAGCGGCCGGGTGACCGAGATCAAGCCGGACACCAACCTCGCCTTCATCGACAAGCTCTCCCGCCGCTACACGGGCGGGGACTACCGGTTTCGCGACTTCGAGCGCGAGATCTTCGTCATTACCCCGGAC
>JALYTG010000283.1 GCA_030854405.1 Chloroflexota bacterium
CGAAGCACCTGGATCGACCGCAGCGAATCGCCTCCCGTCGTCACCACGTCCTCGATGACAGTGATCCGGTCTCCGGCTGTCAGGTGACCCTCGATCTGTTTCGAGGTCCCGTAACCCTTCGGCTCCTTGCGCACCAGAACCAGGGGTAGCCCGGTCTCCATCGAGACGGCGCCACCGAGCAGAACCGCGCCGAGCTCGGGTGCCGCAAGACGCTGCGTCTCTTTCGGCACCAGCGCACCGAGGTGCTTGCCGAGCAACCTCAACAGAGCCGGATCGGTTTCAAATAGGAATTTGTCGAAATAGCGATTCGACCGTTTGCCCGAGCGGAGAACGAAATCGCCTTTGAGGTGTGAGGCCTTGACCAGCTCACGCCCAAGAATCTCGCGCTCCCCTACCACGACCTCAATCTAATGGATAGAAGCAGGCGGCCTGATGCTCGGGCCCGAACGACTCGAGCGGGGGCTCTTCCTCCGCGCAGTGAGGTCGGGCGCGCGGACAGCGCGTGCGAAACCGGCAGCCAGAAGGCGGATTGACCGGAGAGGCGACGTCACCCTGGAGGATCACGCGCTCACGGGCTCGTTCGATGACAGGATCGGGAATCGGGATCGCAGAGAGCAATGAGCCCGTGTACGGATGGCGCGGGCGGCGGTAGAGCTCGCCGCCTGGAGCTATCTCCACGATCTTGCCGAGGTACATCACAGCGACGCGGTCGGATATGTGCTTGACCACCGAGAGGTCGTGTGCGATGAACAGATAGGTGAGATCGAATTTGGACTGCAGCTTTTCGAGCAGGTTGATGATCTGCGCCTGGATGGAGACGTCCAGCGCGGAGATCGGCTCATCGCACACGATTAAGGTCGGTTCCACCGCCAGCGCGCGGGCGATGCCGATGCGCTGGCGCTGGCCGCCTGAGAACTCGTGCGGATACCTCTTGACGAATCCTGGATTGAGGCCGACGACGTTGAGGAGCTCCCGGATCCTGTCCTCCCTGGCCCGCCCTCGCGCGAGCCCGTGGATGTCGAGCGGCTCTCCCACTATGTCGCCGACGGTCTGTCTCGGATCGAGCGAGGCATACGGATCCTGAAAGATCATCGTCATCTCACGGCGCAGGTTCCGCAGCGCGCCGCCGCGCTTGTGCGCAATGTCCTCGCCCCTGAACTTGATTGTTCCGGCTGTGGGGTCGAGCAGGCGAATGATCGTGCGTCCGAGCGTCGACTTGCCGCAACCCGACTCGCCGACCAAGCCCAACGTTTCCCCCTTTTTGATGTCCAGGTCGACGCCATCCACAGCACGCACGTGAGCGATGGTTCTCTGCAGAACGCCTGACGACACAGGGAACCACTTCTTCAGCCCCCGCACGGATAGAAGCGGTTCGGCGGCAGTCCACGCTCGTTTCAGGGGAGGAGCTTGAACGGTCTCAGGCACGCGGCAGCTCCGTTCCCGACTGGGTGACCCAGCAAGCGGCAAGTTGAGTTTCGCCGACCCGGTTCAGCGGTGGTACATCTTGCGAGCAGCGCGCAACCGCAAAAGGGCAACGTGGATGAAACGCGCATCCGGTCGGGAGATCGATGAGGTCGGGCGGCAAGCCTTCGATCGGTTTCAGCGGTTCACGACGTTCCGCGTCCAGGCGCGGTATCGAGCGCAGCAGCGACCACGTGTATGGATGCGTCGGATGCGCGAAGACATCCAGTGTCGGGCCCGACTCGACAACCTTGCCGGCGTACATAACCATTACGCGCTCACACATCCCGGCGACCACACCCAGGTTGTGAGTGATGAGGATGGTCGCTGTTCCAAATTCCCTGTTGACGTCGCGCAGCAGCGCGAGGATCTG
Organism: Chloroflexota bacterium; assembly: GCA_030854405.1. The sequence goes on from JALYTG010000283.1 coordinate 1,835, forward strand.
CGCCTGGATCGTGACGTCCAGCGCGGTCGTCGGCTCGTCCGCGATCAGCACCTTGGGCGTCGTCGTGAGGCCCATCGCGATCATCGCCCGCTGTCGCATTCCGCCCGAGAACTGATGCGGGTAGTCGCGCGCGCGGTCTGCGGGCGATGGGATGCCAACCCTGCCAAGCATCGCGGTCGCGCTGGCGAACGCCTTCGCCTTGGCTTCGCCCCGGTGAAGCATCAGCGGCTCGCCCACCTGCCATCCAACTCTGAAGACTGGGTTGAGCGATGTCATCGGGTCCTGGAAGATCATGGCGATCGACTCTCCGCGGATCCCTTGCATCTCCGACTCGCTCACCTTGGTGAGGTCGTTGCCGTCGTACATCACCCGGCCCGACACGATGCGCCCCGGCGGCCGGATGAGCCGCATGATGCTCAACGCGGTCACCGACTTGCCAGAGCCCGACTCTCCGACGATGCCGAGGGTCTCGCCGGCGTGGAGCT
>JALYTG010000137.1 GCA_030854405.1 Chloroflexota bacterium
TGGGAGGCTGACACCGCCGGCGCGTTGCTGGCGATCCTCGCCGGAGTCACTCCGGCCGACGGGTTGGCGCGCTTCGTGGGTGGCCTTCTCGACGCCGGGGGAATCGCCGCGGTGCCGCACGCCGACACCGTCCTGCAGGTCGCGCTCTCGCCGGCGGCACGAACCGGTCGCAGCGAGGTCGAGGTCTCGATGAGCGGGATGATCAGCCTGCCGCGGCGCCGGCTGCGCATCCACGGCGCCGGACCGCAGCGCCTCCGCCGCGCCGCCTTCGCGGCGCTCGACTGCGTCCGGCGCGAGCTCGCTTAGCTCCCGCGCATACGAGAGGCTCGCCGGCGGACCGACGAGCCTCTCGTCCTTCGATGCAGGGCCAACAGCCCCGCGAATGGTTATGGGTTGAGCTTGCTCACCCGCGTCGCCCAGTTGGCTACGCTGGTGCGCGTCGCACCGCAGCTGCCGAATCCGGCAGGGCTCGGCGGATTGGGGTAGTACTGGGCGTAGGTGCACGTCTGGGCGATGTACTCCGAGGCGATCCAGACGCCGGTCCCATCGGTCACGGCGGCGCCGTAGTCACCCCAGCGGGTGCGCGGCGGATCGCCAACGAACGCCTTGTAGCTCGTGAAGCCGTCATCCGGCCCGCGCCCTGCTGCCGCGATGTGGATTGGTCCGACCTGGCCGGCCGAGTTGATCGTGGCGTAGCCAGCACTCGGGTAATAGCTCTCGCCGACAACGGTGAAGGCAATGACGCCCTTGCCACTGGTGTTCATTGCGATCGCCGGGTAGGTCAGGTTGTTGTTGGCGAGCGCCAGGTAGCCCTGGTGGCTCATCTTGCCGCTCACCTTGCCGCCCGCACTGAGCGTCGGCGTCACCGCGAACCACGCGATGCCGGCCTTGAGCTCGCCGCCCACCTTGGCGCCCGTGTCGAGGGCACCCCACAGCACACCGTTCGAGTACCAGGTCTGCTGCATCCGAGTGTCGTTCGAGTCGAGCTTCGACTCAACCTCGTGGTGGGCCGGCTCATCCACGAAGAGGAGCTGCCAGCAGCCCGGCCCGAAGATGGTCGGTGTCGTGGTGTTGTTGACACACCGGGCGAGCGGGATGTTGCCCGGTTTCTGATCGGCCTTCGGTGGGAAGACGTACGTCAGGCTGTTGATCAAGTCGCTGCTGACCGACAGTGCCGGCGAGCGTGAGTTGAGCGATGCTGTGTTCGAGAGCGCCCACACGCCGATTCGACGCGCGGTCCCGGTCGGGTTGCCGGTCTCAGAGCCATCGCCCGCGATGGAGCTCAGGAAGTACTCGGTGCCGTTCCGGGCGGCCGCGTACTGCCCCGCAGGGGAGGTGGCCGGCCAGACCGTGTACGCAGGCGCGCCGCCGAGGTGCAGGTTCTCGACGAGGGTCATGCGGATGCTCGACGGATGCGCGGCCAGCTGCACCTTCGAGAAGGCGAAGATCTGCGCCGCCTTGTAGGCGGGCCCAAAGAGGTCGTATTCGTTGGTCGACACGTACACACCGTTGGCATCCCCGCCGATGTGCGGGTAGTCCTGGAAGCACGGCCCGTGCTTCTTGCCGTCGAGCGTGCAGCGGTGATTCGGCGTACCGTCGGTCCCGTCGTTCTGGGCGGGAACGTAATAGACGGTCCAGGCGCCCCTCGGGTCACCCGTGTTGGAGACCGCCAGGTCGATCGTGTTCTTGCCGTTGGCACCGCCGTTCTCGTCAACGTGCAGGGTCGTGATCGCAACCATGAAGCGATGGTTGTCCGGGTCGTAGTGGCAGACCGGGTCGATCACGTCCGGACCGATGGAATTCGGCGCTGGGAACGTCGCCCTGTTGATCGCCGCCGGATATTTGAAGAAGGTATTCAGGTCCTGGACACCGGTGAGCGGCGCACCGGTCGCGCTATTGAAGACGCGCAGCACGCTGTTCACCGCCTCGACGGTGAAGCCGTTCCCCACGCAGAGCGCCTGGTCCGGCGGCTCGAGCGAGAACTGGTTCCCACCATTGGCCAGCCGCTGGTCGCGGTGGTTGAGGCCGAGGAAGCTCCGCACCAACTCAGGATTCGATCTGGCGACCGAGCTGGACGCGACGGTCGGCGGTTTGAGCGGCTTCGGCGGGAACCCGCCCCCGTCATGTGCCTTCAGCTGGACCTTCGCGGCGCTTCCTTCTGCCACCTGCTCGCGGAGCTCGGGCTGCTGCACCGCATCCGACCCGGTCGGCAGGGCCCTGATGCTCGTCGTCCCAGCGGCGGGAACCTGCCGGGTGGAGCCGTCCGCAGCGATGACGACCGCGGTCGCCGCCGGCATCAGGCCCGCCACGAGCGCGGCCGATGCGAGCAGCGAAAATAGCCTCTTCTTCCTCATTGCGTCTCTCTCCCAAGTGCCCAAGACCATGGAGGGTCGGCTCGAAAGTCGATCACCTCCCAAGTCGCGACCTCGACCCTAACGGTCGGTGATTTCGCGACGTCGGGCACTGACGCCAGTACCTTGTAGTGGATACAAGGCCGCCGGTCAATCCATATGAGACTGGCGCGCGACCGAGATCGTATCGGTCGACTAGCCCCAGCGGCCGATGAGCCGCACCGCGGCCGGGCGGATCTCCAGGTGCCAGAGCGGCTTCTCACCGAGGAGGTCTCCGTCCGATTGGAGCGGCAGCGGCCGACCGCTGATCGCGCTCACCGTCGCCGACGATGCATGGATCGCGGGCGCGGAGGGAGGTCGCCGAGCGACCCATCGCAATGCTTCGAGCGCCAGCATCGCTGCTGGTCCGGGGTAGATGCGGATCGTCAGCCGGCCTGCGTCAGGCCTGGCGCCGGGGTTGACCATGAGCCCGCGCCCATAGAACGGGGTGGTGCTGGTGACCAGCAGCTCCATCGGTCCTTCGAAGACGGTCTGCCCATCGGCTTCGACCCGGACCGTGCGCCGGCGCATCAGGTCGGGGAGGGATCCGACTACCGCGCGGGTCCAGCCGGGAAGCCCGGAGGCGCCGGCCCTGGCATATCGGTGCGCCACGAGCGCGTCCCAGCCGACGCCGGCGAAGAGCGCCAGGTGGCCATCGATCGACACCAGGTCGACCGGCCGTGCGTCGCCGTCCGCGATCAGCGACGCGAGTCGTTCTGGGTTGGAGGGCAGACGCAGCAGGTGGGCGGTCGCATTGCCGAAGCCGGCCGGGATATAGCCGAGCGTCGCGTCGCGACCGGCAAAGACGTTGTAGGCGACTCCCAGCGAGCCGTCGCCGCCGGCGATGACCACGGTGCGATAGTCGTTGGCGCGCTCCTGCAGCCAGCCCTCGAGCTCCGCCGGGGAGCGGGTGGCGGTGACGAACAGGTCGGCGTCCAGAAGCGCGCGAACGAGCCCCACCGCGCGCTGCGCGCGTTTGCCGCGCGCCGACCCAGCTCCTTCGTTGACGAAGACCGCCGCCGGCCGGTCCGGCACACCATCAGCTCCTAGAACCAGCGGGTCGTCACCACTTTCTTGGTGGTGTAGAACTCGACCCCGTCGCGTCCGGTGACGTGGAGGTCACCGAAGAAGGAGTTGCGGCGCCCGCTGAATGGGAAGAAGGCCATTGGGGCGGCGACCCCAATATTGACTCCCAGCATCCCGGCCGAGGACCGGCGCTTGAACTCGCGCGCCGCCTTGCCGGATGAGGTGAATATCGAGCCCGCGTTGCCGTACTCGTTCGTCGTCCGCATCAGCACGAGCGCGGTGTCGACCGAATCGGCCTTGAGGACCGACAGCACCGGTCCGAACAGCTCGTCGCGGGCCATCTCAGCCTCGGGGTCGATCTCCAGGATGGTGGGGCCCAGGAAGTACCCCTTGGAGGGCGTGCCCGAGCGCCCATCGCGCAGGATTCGCGCACCGTCCGACACGCCGCGCTCCACGTAGGCGAGGATCCTCTGGCGAGACTCGTCGCGGATGACCGGACCAAGGTCGACTCCCTCGTCGAGCCCGAAGCCCATCCTCAGGTGATCGGCGTTCTCGACGAAGCGGGGCAGGAACTCGTCGCCAGCCTTGCCCACCACCGTCATAACCGATCCGGCGAGGCAACGCTGCCCCGCGTTGCCGAACGCGGACTCCGTGATATTGGCGATCGAGGGCTCGAGGACGGCATCGGGCATGACGATGATGTGGTTCTTGGCGCCGCCCAGCGCCTGCACTCGCTTGCCATGCTTCGCCGCGGTCTCATACACGATCTTCGCCACCTTGGCGCTCCCGACGAAGCTCACCGCGTCGACCCCGGGATTCGAGCAGAGCTCGGTGACGGCCTCGGCGCCCCCGTGGACGATATTGATGACGCCCGGCGGGAGACCAATCTCGGTCAGGATCTCGATGGTTCGCACCGAGGTCAGCGGCGTCCGCTCCGACGGCTTGAGGATGAAGGTGTTGCCGGCCGCGATCGCCAGCGGGTACATCCACAGGGGGACCATGAAGGGGAAGTTGAAGGGCGTGATTCCGGCGCACACGCCGACCGGGAAGCGGACGAGCTCCGAATCGATCCCCTTGCTTATCTGGTCCAGGTTGGTGCCCATCATCAGGGTCGGCATGCCGCACGCGAAGTCGACCACCTCGATGCCGCGCCGCACCTCGCCGGCCGAGTCGGAGTAGACCTTGCCATTCTCCGTGGTGCAGAGCCGTGTCAGCTCGTCCCGGTAATCATTGAGGGCCTCCCGGAAGAGGAACATGTAGTTGGCGCGCTCCGGGACCGCCAGCTCGCTCCAATCCTCGAAGGCGCGGCGCGCGGCCTTGACCGCAGCGTCGACGTCCGCGGCGGTCGAGAGCGGGACGCGCGCCAGCAGCTCCTCGCTCGCCGGGTTGGGAACGTCGAGGTACTCGCTGGTCTGCGCGGCCACCCATTCGCCGCCAATGAAGTTCTTCAGGTCTCCACGATGGGCCGACGCGGGGATCTCGCGCGTGGCGCCAATAGTTGCGGTCATGTCGTCACCGATGCAAATCGATCGAGGGAACGATTCTACGCCCCATCCGCCGCCGGTCGGTCCCGCGCGTCAGGGGAGCTTCGCGAGGGCAGCTTCGGCGAGCGCCTTGTCGCTGGCGGTCACAAAGATGAGGACGTCACCGACGACGTAGAAGTAGACGTTGGCCTGCTGGTCGGGGTCGAAGCCGGTCAGGACGCTCTTGCCGCCGACCGTCGCCTCGCTCAGCTTGATCGTCGACGTCGAGGACTGCTCGATCGCTCGACGGAACTCCGCCTTCAGGTCGTCCGTGTTTGCGCCCGCAACTCGCAGCGCAAGGAGCTGGAGGCTGGTGTTTGTGTCGGTCGCTGACGCAACCGAAACGTCGTCGGGCTGCGCGTGCACGCGGTCGAGGAAGCCCTTGAACTCCGGGTCCGCACTGGTGAAGAACTCCGCGCCCTTGAGGCTGAATTTGGTGAGCTTGAGATTGCCAACGGCATCGGGGAGCAGACCTTCGAGCGCCTTATCCTGGTTGAAGTCAAACGACGCCAGCGGATTCGGCGTCCCCGCCGCGGTCGCGGTCGGAGTGGGCTCGGCGGTTGGCGTGTCGGTCGGCCCCGCGCTGGCAGGGGCGGTCGCGGTCGCCCCGCCACAGGCGACGAGGAGGATCGACAGCAGGGCAGCAGGTGCCGCAAGGCTGAGACGGTGCACGATGATCCCCTTTTGGGCGTGTTGGGCACGGTTCACTTGGGCCGCTCCGGGGCAGCCGAGGAAGGATAGCGGCCGGTGGCCAGCGGCGCCACGTGCCTTGGGGCTCCGCTCCGCGAAATATTGCTCGGAGTGATGGGTTCGCGGCAATCCGGGCCGCTCAACGGGTCGGCCGCCCCAAATGACAACCCTGAGTGATCATTTGGGCTGTTTGCAGGTTCGAACAGCCTCAGATCCCGCGAATGTACGACAGTGAGTAATAACCGGCGGGATCGAGGCCCCCCAGAAGCGTCGGCTAGAAACCGCCGCGCACCCGCGTTGACTACCGCATCAGGCTGGTGCCGGTCGGCTGGCGCTTCAGGAAGCGGCCGTCGCCCGGCTTGCCGCGGAAGGCGTCGCTCTCAACGATGACCTGGCCTCGCGCGAGCACAACGTCCGTGCCGCCGGTCACTTCGCGCCCTTCGTAGCACGAGTAGTCGACATCCATGTGATGAGTCCGGGCGCTGATCGTGTGGCGCCGCTTCGGGTCGTAGATCACAAGGTCGGCATCGGCGCCGACCGCCACGACACCCTTCTGCGGCAGGCCAAACATGCGTGCCGGAGCGGTCGAGATCAGCTCGACCCATCGACTCGGGCTGAGCCGGCCGGCGGCCACGCCGCCGTCGTGCATCAGGTCGACCCGGTTCTCGACGCCCGGAATCCCGTTCGGGATCTTGCGGAAGTCCCCAATTCCCAGGTCCTTCTGGCCGTGAAAATCGAACGGGCAATGGTCCGTCGAGACGACCTGCAGGTCGTCCTTCTGGAGTCCCTTCCACAGCTCGTCGGCGTGGCCGCTGGGCCGCAAGGGCGGTGAGCAGACGAACTTCGCGCCTTCGAAGCCGTTCCCCAGGTCGTCGAGAGTCAGGAAGAGGTACTGCGGACAGGTCTCCGCGTACGCCGCCAGGCCCTCGTCGCGGGCTCTGCGAACCTCGTCGAGCGCTTCGCGCGCCGTCAGGTGGACGATATAGACCGGGACGCCCGCCAC
>JALYTG010000024.1:0-11204 GCA_030854405.1 Chloroflexota bacterium
GGGGGGGCCGCGGCCGCCTCGACCAGCTCGCGCAGCCAATCGGTGCCGATTCGGGAAGCGTCGCCGAAATCGGCGGCAAAGCGGTCCTCTTGTGGCGGCCACGCGCTTGCCTCAGCGGATCCGGCCCGCGCGGCCATCAGGACCCGGCTGTCCAGCACCACCGCGTCGCCCAATCGACTCAGCTCGGCGACGAGCTCTGCAGGGGAGGAGCGCGCCAGCAACGCTGCCAGCAGCGAGCGCGGCCGCGCGCCGCGTGCCGAGCGCATCCCGCGCTCCTCGATGAAACAGCGCACTCTGGACGCGGTCTCGCGCTCGAGATACTGCCAGGCGTCGGCCGGCACACGGCCGGAGACGACCAGCTCCGCACCCTGATCTCGCATGATCGCGCCGATCTCCGCCAGGCGGGGGACCTCGAGCGCTCGCCCGCCGGGTAGGAGGGCCATCTCCAGGAAGCGTGCAAGACCTGGCTCCAGTCCCCGCGACTGCGGAAGCCGGGTCGCCAGCCGCAGGATCGCCAGGTCCAGCGGCGTATCGACGTCGAAGCGGGAGAAGGGCACCGCCGCCAGGTCGCGGACCTTGAAGCCAGCCGATTCAAGGCAGCGCGCGGCGGCGTTGTCGCTCGAACAGCCCTCCAACGCACGCAGAGCGAGCTCGAGATCGCCGGCTACCACGAACGCGTCCGCGCTGAACCGGTTGTTGGCGACCACCTCGCCGGCGAGCGGCGAGAGGAGGTCATCGAGGTGTTCGTCGGCAAGCAAGGCGAGGGACCCGGCGCCCGCGTAGCCGATCGCGTCGACCCCGCCGTCGTCGACGGCCTGCGACGCTCTCGCGCCCGCCACGAACCACGCCCCCCAATGGAACGATTCGGTCCGCTCGGCGCGAAGGGGGAGGACCGCCGCCCCGAGGCGGCCGAACCGTTGCGAGAGCTCGGCGGCGAGCAGCTGTTGACCGGCGGCCGAGACCGCGGCGTACGACCCGAATGGCGGATCCTGCGAGGGCGAGGCCACCAGCACGAGGGGCGCCGGTCGCTCAGCCATGGCCGGCCAGAGAAATCGCGATGCGATCGAGCTGCTCGAGGTGCATCAGGTCGTGGACGCCGGCCCAAAGGAGCCACTCCCCGCAGCGCAGCCGCCCGATGAGCGGATGGTTGAGCGGGCATCTGTCCGTCTCGTGCCCCGCGATCTGCCGCGCCGAGAGCGCCATCGAGCGGCGGCTCTTCTCAAGCAGCACGAGCAGCTCGTCGCGAGTGGCATCGGGGCGGCCGGGGATGCCCGGCTGGACCACCGGGGCCTCTGCCGGCCACTCGCCGGAGGCGGACAGGGCGGCGGCCCTCGGCAACCATCGCCGCGCCGCGGTGGTGTGGGCGAACGTCTCCGCCACGTTCCAGTCCGCCTCGCCGCCCGGCATCCGCAGCGCGGCCTCGGGCAGGGCGCGCAACGCCTGACCAAGGGCATCCGCGATCGCATCCTGTTGGCTCAGCACGCGATCCGCGCTTCCGGCGCCCGCTCGCGCGCGAAGCTCCCGCCGGACGAGCGGCAACGAATCGGCCACTCGCCAGCAGGCGACCACATCGCGCGCGCTGGTCTCGAGTGCGAGCAGCCAGGAGAAGGAGCTGCTCACGACCGCGGCTCCGTCACAATCGCTGTCACCCGGGCGGCCCTGCCGTCTACAGCCGCTCGAAGCGCTCGACCGGCATGACGAAGACGGTGGCGCCGCCGACCTCGACCTCGACCGGATAGGGCATGTAGAACTCGCCCGGCTCCATGATCGGCGGCATCGGGTTCACGAACTGCTTGCGCGAGTGGCAGTTGGCGCTGATCAGCTCGAGGACGGCGTCGACCTCGTCGTCCTCGACGCCCACCAGGATCGTCGCGTTTCCCTGCTTCAGGAAGCCGCCCGAGCTCTGCAGGCGCGTCGCCCGGTACTCGCGCTCGAGGAGGGCGTCGACCAGGTTCGCAGCGTCCTCATTGTGCACGATCGCGGTGACGAGCTTCATCTTCGTCCGAGTCTCCCTCCGTGGCAGTCAGGCACGGCACCGCCACGTGTGCCGATTATGCCGCAGTGGTGGCGGTCAGCGCGCCACGGACCGATGAAGAGGCCCCGGTTGGCACGGCGGCCACTTGATCGGCGTGGCATCCTGATGGCGCCCATGCGCCCGCGCCGCGGCCGGCGACGTCAGCGTCATCGCCGAGGAGGGATCCGTCGGTCGCCTCCACCTTTCCATAAACGCGGGGAGAGCCCGGCTGACGCTCGGGGAGCCGGTCGATGGCGGCCAGCTTTCAGTGAACGCCGGCGCGATCGACCTCTGCGTCCCGCCGTCCGCGGAGCTGAGCCTCGAGGTCGCTGAGCATCTCAGCTTCGCCAGCAACCTAGAGGAGCTCGAGCTAGCGAAGAGCGGCACCACCTGGCATCGCGCCGGGAGCGGCGGCCCGACAATCACCCTCAAGATCGAAGGCAACGCGGGGAGCTTTACCCTCAACCCATCAGGAGGCTGTCGATGAACGAGCGGCTCTACCGGTCCCGCAGCGACCGGGTCGTCGCCGGGGTGGCCGGCGGCCTGGCGGAGATCTGGAACCTGGACCCGTCGATCGTGAGGGTCGTCTGGGCGGTCCTCGTGCCACTTACCGGCGGCATCGCGCTGCTGGTCTACGTCGTCATGGCACTCATCGTTCCCGAGGAGGACAACGTCGGCTGGGTTCCGCCGGCTGCCTCTCCGCCCGCCTCGCCGCCACCGGAGGGCGGCGCGTCGGTCGCTCCCGGTGAGCCGACGACGCGTGCCGAGTGGCGTCCCAGCGGCGCGCCGAGCGCGCGGCGCGCCGGGACGAGCGGGCGCCTTCATCCGGCGCGGTCATCGTGGGCGTCGCGCTCGTCCTGGTCGGTGCCTACTTCCTGCTGCGCGAGTACGTCCCGGCCTTCGACCCCGATCGGTTCTGGCCGATCGCGCTCATTGCGCTCGGAGTGCTCCTGCTGATCGTGGCGCTGGGACGACGGCCGGGAGCCGGGGGGAACCCATGATTTGCGCTCCGTCGCGGTCCGCGGCTCAGCCGTCGAGGAGTGGGGCGATCGCCTCGCGGATGGCAGCGTCGGTCGCCGCCACGTCGCCCGCGCCGTCGATGACTTGGTAGCGCCTGGGTTCCTCGGAGGCAAGCTCTCGGTAACCGGCGCGCACGCGCTCATGGAAGTTGCGGCTCTCCGCGTTCTCGAACCTGTTCCAGGCGTCGCGCCGCTTCCTGCCGAGACCGACCTCCACCGGCACGTCGATGAGGAACGTCAGATCTGGGATGAGGCCGCCGGTCGCGAACGCCTGGAGGAGCCGCAGCTCTTCGAGGTCATTGCCATAGCCGTAGCCCTGGTAGGCGAGTGAGGAATCCATGAAGCGGGCACAAATGACCCATTCGCCGCGGTCGAGCGCGGGCCGGATGACGCGCGCCACGTGCTGCGCGCGGGAGGCCGCGTAGAGGAGCGCGTCAGTGCGCGGGTCGAGGTCGTCGCTCACGCCCCGCTGGTGAAGCAGGAGCTCCCGGATTGCCTCGCCGAGCGGGGTCCCGCCCGGCTCGTGGGTGAGCACCGCCTCGCGGCCCTGCTGTCGCAGCCACCTAGCGAGGTTCCGGGCGGCGGTCGTCTTGCCGCTTCCCTCCGGACCCTCGAGCGTGACGAACCGGCCGCGTGCGCCGCTCAGCGCCACGCGGGGCCGTCGTCGGGTAGCAGCTCGACGCGCCTGTTCGGCTCCGCGCCGCGCGATCGGCTCATTAGGTTGTTGCGTTCGGCCATCTGGTGCTGCAGCCGGCGGACGTACGCGTTCTGCGGCCCGAGCTCCATCGGCCTGCCGGAGCCCTGCACCTGGCCGATCGCGTCCGCGGTCTCGCGCAGCGCCGCCTCCTGGGGGTCTGCTTCGAGGTCGAAGAGGCTGGCCAGCATGTTCTCCATCTGCAGCACGGTATTCGTCTTCAGCACGTAGATCGGCACGCCGTTCGATTCCGCCTCGCGCAGGGCCGCCGGCTTGCGCTTGTAGTAGTTGCGCAGGGTTACGACCGCGTCCGCCTCGTCCAGCTCCCTGGCGACCGCCACGGGCACACCGAGCTCGCGGACCGACTGTTCGAGGCGCTTGCGGCTGACGCCGAAGGCGAACACGCTCATCGGCCGCTGGTTGCGCGGCGCGGCGGATACCGGTCGGCTGGCCCCGATCGGCTGATCGACCGCTGACGCGTCGACCTCGTTCAGCGCCTCCTCGAGCTGGCGCCGCGGATCAGAGCCGTCGGTGGGCTCGTAGCGCTCGCCGGAGAGCCGCTCGCCGGAGAGCCGCTCGCCGGGGAGGGCGCGTGCGTTGCGCTGTCCGCCAGGGAGCGGCCGCAGCCCGCGCTCCGGACGTCCGGCGCCGCGACCGCGGCTGAAGGCCCCGTAGCCGCCGGTCGGTTCCAGCGGCAGGAAGGCCGGGTTGTCCGCGGCCGTCTCGCTGATCCGGTAGTCGTACTTCGTGGCTGCGTGCACGTCGCCCTTCTCATCGCGCCAGCGCAACTCCGGCGGCACCATGTGACCGCGCAGGATGGCGTCGACGGTCTCCGCCACGTTGCGGTGCACGATTACGCGGTCGCGCTCGACGATCTCGACGAGCACGTCAAAGGTCGGCGGCGCCTTCCGCTCCAGAACTGTCTTCTGCGTCCCGCGGCGGCGCGCCTCCTCGTCCCCCAGCGTGACTGTCTGGATGCCGCCGACAAGGTCGGAGAGGGTCGGGTTGAGCATCAGGTTGTCGAGCGTGTTGCCGTGCGCGGTCCCGACCAGCTGCACGCCACGCTCGGCGATCGTCCGTGCGGCGGCCGCCTCGAGCTCGGTCCCGATCTCATCGATGACGATCACCTCGGGCATGTGGTTCTCGACCGCCTCGATCATGACCGCGTGCTGCTCGGTCGGAGTGCGGACTTGCATCCGGCGCGCGTCGCCGATACCCGGGTGCGGGATGTCGCCGTCGCCGGCGATCTCGTTAGAGGTGTCGACCACGATCACCCGCTTGCCGAGGTCATCGGCGAGGACGCGCGCCACCTCACGCAGCATGGTCGTCTTACCGATCCCTGGGCGACCGAGGATCAGGATGCTCTGCCCCGACTCGACGATCTCGCGGATGATGTCGATAGTGCCGAACACCGCTCGGCCGATCCGGCAGGTCAGCCCCACGACCTTTCCCGAGCGGTTGCGAATGGCGCTAATTCGGTGCAGCGTCCGCTCGATGCCGGCTCGGTTGTCGTCCCCGAAGACTCCGATATGGTCGGTGACGTAGGCGATATCCGCCTCGCCGATCTCGCGGTCGAGGAGCTCCTCCTCCGCGTGAGTGAAGCGGGCCTCGGGCCGCCGGCCGAGATCCATCACCACCTCGAGCAGGTCGGACCGGTTGGCGAAGGAGCGCAGCTGGTCCACGATCTCGGTCGGAAGGGCCTGCAGCAGGGCGTCCAGGTCGTCGGTCGTCTCTCGGCGTGCCACGATCGGCTCGTCGCCTCCTTGCAGCTCGGTCAGTGGATTGCCGGCACCATCGCCGGCTGACGGACGTGTGCTCGCACTTCGCGGACCAGCAGCGTGACCCGCCCGATCGCCTCGAAGCCCGCCGCCTCGGCCGCGCGCAGGCCGGCCGACTCGTATGTTCGCACCGGCGACAGGATCCCGGCCGCCAGCGTCTCGTGCCCGACCGCATCGAGCACGGCACGCAGGAAGACGGCGCCGTCGACCGAGTTGCGGATCAGGAAGCGCAGGTAGTGTGGGCCCTGGCGGCACGCGCCACGCTGCGCCAGCCCGCCTGCTCGCTGGTCAGTGGGCAGGATCCACGCATCGACCTCGGCGAAGTGGAGGATCGGGTTGAGGCTGCTGCGCGGCACGATCGCCTCATGTCCTACCGATTCCCAGTCGGCCGCGCTGTAGCCCTCCGCGCGGGCGATCGCCGGCGGCGTCGCATGCGTCCAGAGGTCGAAGAGATGCCACGCGTCGGGCGCACCGGCCGGCCGGAGGCTCGGGGATGAATCGTCGCTGCGTCGGGCGCGGGCGGATGTTCCGTCCCGGGCGAAGAGGCCGCGCACCCAGGAGCGTGCGCCGCCCAGCAGCTGGGGCGGTCGATAGAAGATCTCCTCCTGCGCGTAGGCCATGAAACCGGTCTGACCGAACAGCTCGAGGTTCTCATGGACGTCGGAGCACGCGGCGTGGAAGCGGCCAACACCCAGCTGCGCGCCCTCCTCGACCAGCGCTCGAAGCAGGGCAAAGCGGACCTCTGGCGCATCGGGTCCGTCCGCAGCATCGAGCTCGATGATCGCCCAGTCGTCCCGATGGGGTTCCTCGATGGCGCGGCAGGAGCCGACCAGCTCGCCGCCCGCCTCGGCGACGAGGTGGACCGACGGCGCGCGAAGGGGCAGCCAGGATGGGATGAGCGCCGAGAGGCTTAGCCGCGGCCGGGCCGCGGTGGGAGCGGGCACGCCCAGACTGCGGCGGTAGGCATCCTCGGCGGTGTGGACCTGCTGCGACAGGTCCGCGAGCGCCTGCCGATCGGTCAGGCGCGCCGCGCGAATCGAAAGCTCGGAGCTGATCACAGCATGCTCAGCAGCAGCCGATGCAGCCGGCGATCGGGGGTCAGCTCGGGATGGAAGGCGGTCGCCAGAACGCGTCCCTGGCGCACGGCGATCGGTCGGCCGTGCGGATCGCGTGCCAGCACCTCCGCCTTTGGGCCGACTTCGGAGAGGACGGGAGCGCGGATGAAGACCCCGTGCAGTTGCTTGGGCCCGAGCGCCGGAACATCGAGGTCCGCCTCAAAGCTGTCGAGCTGACGGCCGTATGCGTTGCGCTGGACCTCGACGTCAAGCAGTCCCAGCACGGGTTCCTCGCCGTCAGCCAGGCGATCTGCGAGCAGGATCATTCCGGCGCACGTGCCGAGCATCGGCGCGCCTGCGCGGGCCATGGCGCGGATCGGCTCCCGCAGGCCGTACTGGTCGATCATGCGGCGCATGGTGGTGCTCTCGCCGCCCGGCAGGATAAGCGCGTCGAGGCCGACCAGGTCGGCCGGGAGGCGGACGAGCACGGGCTCGGCCCCAACCTCCCGCAGCGCGTCGGCGTGCTCGCGGACCGCTCCCTGGACCGCCAGGATCCCGACACGTGGGCGGCGATCCGCAGGCGCCATCGGCCTCGCCGCAGCGGGGTGCGCCATGCTGCCTACCAGCCTCGTACGGCCAGACGCTCCTCGACGGGGATCTCGCCCAGGTCGAGACCGCGCATCGGCTCGCCAAGTGCCGCGCTCACCTCGGCCAGGATCTCCGGGTTGTCGTAGTGCGTGGTTGCCTTGACGATTGCACGTGCGTAGCGCTCCGGACTCTCGCTCTTGAAGATCCCGCTCCCCACGAAGACGGCCTGCGCTCCCAGCTGCCGCATGAGGCTCGCGTCGGCCGGGGTGGCGACCCCGCCCGCGCTGAAATTGGCGACCGGCAGCTCCCCCAGCTCGGCAGTCCGCTTCACCACGTCGTAGGGGGCCTGGAGGTCCTTGGCGGCCGCGAAGAGCTCGTCGGGCCGCATCGACTGGAGGCGCCGGATGCCGGCCGAGACTGCGCGCATGTGACGCACTGCCTCCACGATATTGCCGGTCCCTGCCTCGCCCTTGGTCCGGATCATCGCCGCCCCTTCGCCGATGCGGCGCAGCGCCTCGCCGAGGTCGCGGCACCCGCACACGAAGGGCACACGAAAGAGGTGCTTATCGATGTGGTGCTCCTCATCGGCCGGAGTGAGCACCTCGGACTCGTCGATGTAGTCGACCTCGAGCGCCTCGAGGATCTGCGCCTCCGCGAAGTGGCCGATCCGGCACTTGGCCATCACCGGGATGCTGACGGCGGACTGGATCTCACGGATCAGCTTCGGATCGCTCATCCGAGCGACGCCGCCGAACTTGCGGATGTCGGACGGGACACGCTCGAGCGCCATCACCGCGACCGCTCCGGCCTCCTCGGCGATCTTCGCCTGGTCGGCGGTCACGACGTCCATGATCACGCCACCGGCCAGCATGCGCGCCAGGCCGACCTTCGTTGCCCAGGTGCTGGTTTCGATAGTGGTCACTGCAGTCTGTTTACCGTGTACAGGCCGATGGCGGCGGTGCGGCGCCGCTCTGACCGGCAATTCTACTCTCGCGGGCCGATCCAGCCCATCTTGGCCCAGGGTCAGGCGCCGTTGAGCGGGATGCGAGCGCCGTTCACCACGCGGGCGTCATCGCTGCAGAGGTACACGATGGCGGCCGCGATCTCTTCGGGTGTGGTCCACGCGGCGGTCTTTGGCGACGGCTCGCGGTCCCGAACGTGCTGGACGTCGATCGCGCGCACCACGAGCACATTGGCGGTGCACCCGGTCCCCCTCAGCTCACGCGCGAGTGCAATCAGCAGGGCCTCCTGTCCGGCCTTGGCGGTCACGTACGGCGCCATGTTCGGCCCCGGCGTCGCGACCGTCGTCGGCGAGACCGCCACGATCCGCCCCCAACTGCCGGAGATCAGGTGCGGGACGAGGGCGCGCACCAGGTTGAAGGTGGTCCACACGTGCTGATCGAGCATCGCCGCCAGCTCATCGCGGCCAGCCTCCGCCAGCGGCGTGCCGGCGCTATAGCCGCCGACGAGATGGGCAAGGATCTGCACGCCGCCGAAGCGCTCGCGTGCCGCCTCGACCGAGGCCGCCGCGGCGTCGGTATCCCGCAGGTCGACCGCGCGGGTCATCAGCATGTCGGCGCCGGCGCCCAGCTCAGTCGCCAGGGCGTCGAGCTTTTCCGCGCTCATGCCCAAGAGCGCCAGGCGGGCCCCCTCGTCCAGCAGCCGCCGCGCCACGACCGGTCCCAGTCCGCCGGTTGCGCCGCTGATGATTGCGACGCGGCCCTGGAGACTCATCGCGTCCACTCTCGTCAGCCTTCGAAGGTCACGAGCAAATCAGGTCCATGCGTCTCCTGCGAGCGTGCGTGAAATGGTTGCTATCATCGCGCCGAGAGAGGCGCTCCTGTGATCAACGCTCCGGTACTCGTGCTGAACCAGAACTACGAACCGCTCAACGTCTGCGACATCAGGCGCGCCTTCCGGCTGCTCGGCGCCGACAAGGCCGAGCTCCTAGAGCGCAACCACCAGATGATCCATACGCCCACGATAGCCATCCGGGCGCCATCGGTCATCCGGCTTGTCTACATGGTCAAGCGGCCGCGGCCGCGGGTGAAGCTCTCACGCCGCGAGATCTTCGCGCGCGATCATCACACCTGCCAGTACTGCGGCACCAGCAGGCGTGACCTGACGATCGACCACGTCACGCCCAAGCATCGTGGCGGGCGGCACGAATGGGAGAACCTGGTCGCCGCCTGCCGAAGCTGCAATCACCGCAAGGGATCCAAGACGCTGGGGGAGGCACGCATGACCCTGCTGCGAGATCCGCGCGCGCCCCGGGCGGACGTCCGCTACCTGTTCGGCTCCTACCTGACCGATGTGCGCAACGACCCGTGGCGCAGCTACCTCTTCTTGGGCGACCCGTCGAGGCGCAGCTGAGCGAAGCCGAACGGCTCGTCCTTGGCGACCTGCCGCAGCCCGTCGTCGACCTTCTGGCTCGCCTGGTTCAGCAGGGCCACGTAGCCGTTCTGGTCGGTGGGTGCCTGCGCGACCTGCTGCGCGGCGTTGAGCCGAATGACTGGGACGTCGCGACGTCCGCCCCGCCGGAGGCGGTCGCCGCGCTCTTCCCGGGCGCCAGCTGGGAGAATCGATTCGGAACCGTCACGGTCTTGGAGCCGATTCGGATCGAGGTGACCACCTTCCGGGTGGAGGGCCGCTATCGGGACCGGCGTCGACCGGATGAGGTGCGGTGGGGGAGCTCGGTCGAGGAGGACCTTGCCCGTCGTGACTTCACGATGAACGCTGTCGCCTGGCTGCCGACCGATCTCGAATCGCGCGCCGGCAGACTGGTTGATCCATTCAGCGGAGCAGCCGACCTGCGCGCCGGACTGCTGCGAGCGGTCGGCGAGCCAGAGCGCCGGTTCGAGGAGGACGCGCTCCGTCTGCTCCGAGCGGTGCGGTTCGCCGCATGCCTCGACCTGCAGCTCGACCCCCAGACCGCAGCGGCGATCCGGGCCCTTGCGCCGACCGCGTCGAGCGTATCCGGGGAGCGGGTGCGCGACGAGCTGGTTCGCATTCTTGCCTGCGGCAAGTCGCCGTCGGTCGCCTTTGCGCTAATGGAGAAGCTCGGTCTGCTGCCGGTCCTCTTCGGCGAGCTGGCTGCGCTGCGCGGGATCCCGCAGGGGAAAGCGTTGGCGGGCGACGCGCTGGAACACAGCCTGCGCACCGTGGATGCGCTGCCGCCATCGGACCCGATCCTGCGGCTGGCGGGCCTGCTCCACGACCTGGGCAAGGCCACGACCATGGCTGACGGGCACTTCACCGGCCATGAGCAGGTCGGCGCCGACCTGGCCGAAGCCCTGATGCGGCGCCTGCGCTTTGGCAAGGCCGACATCGAGCGAGCCGCGCATCTCGTCCGCGAGCACATGTTCGGGTATACGCCGGAATGGACCGATGCGGCTGTGCGCCGCTTCGTTCGTCGCGTCGGCGCCGGACCTATCGATGACCTCTTCGCGCTGCGGGAGGCCGACGCCGTCGCATCCGGCGGGGAGGTCAGCCTGGACGAGCTCCGGCGGCGAGTGGCAGCCGAGGTCGGCACGCCAATCGAGCAGTGGCAGCTGGCGATCGACGGCAACGACCTGCAGCGCCGGCTCGGCCTTGGGCCAGGCCCGCTGATCGGCCTCGTCCTGGGTCGCCTCCTCGATTCCGTCCTCGAGCAGCCGTCTCGGAACGAGCCGGAAGAGCTGCTTCGGATTGCGCGAGAGATGCTGACCGATGTTGACAGCACGCAACGGGTTCCGGGGACCAAGCAGGGCGATTCGGGCGAGCTCCAGGATTGACGGGGCTGACACCAAAACGCACGCTGCTACAATCGGCGGTCCTTACTCCTCGTCCATCGCGTGCCCATCGGAGCGGAGGACCCGACTGCCAGCGATGACCCTCAGCGGCCGCCGGGCGGTGCGACTCGAGCACCGGCTGACCGGGGCAAATGCCTCTCTCGCGCAACTCGATGCCGCGGTCGCCCTGGCGACTCGTCATGACCTAGCAGCGCTCACCGTCAGCCCGTGGCTGATCAAGGCCGCCAAGCGCTCACTCGGGCCATCCCGTATCCGGCTCGGAACG
>JALYTG010000024.1:11214-16609 GCA_030854405.1 Chloroflexota bacterium
CCCGCACGGCGGACAGCTCCTCAGCGTCAAGGCCTTCGAGGCATCGAAGGCGCTCGAGCAGGGAGCGTCGCAGATCGACTTCGTGCTGAACGGCGGTGCGCTCGTCTCGGGCGAAGACGAGACGGTCTATAACGACATGCTGGCGGTGGTCGATATGGCGCATTCGGCGCTGGCGGTGGTGGGGGTCATCATCGAGGCGGAGCCGCTCTCCGAGGACCTGGTGCGACGGGCATGCCATCTCGCGGAGCGCGCGGGAGCCGACTACGTCGTGACCGGCACCGGTGGGGCGACCGCCAAGACGACCATTCGGCGCGCGGGGGTCCTGCGCCAGAGCGTCGGCCCGCGGGTCGAGGTCAAGGCGGCGGGCAGGCTGCGGAAGCTGGACGAGCTGCGCGAGGCGGCCGATGCGGGTGCCGTGCGCGTCTCCGCGGTCCTGAGCGAGGCGCTTGTGCGCCAGGCTGCCGATGGGCTGCAGCCGGCCCGAGCGGCTCGATAGGAAGCGGCGGAGGCAGCGGATTGCGAGTACTGGTCGTCGGCGGCGCCGGCTATGTGGGGTCGACCAGCGTCGAGACCCTAGTCGCCCGTGATCACGAGGTCACCGTCTACGACAACCTGACGACCGGCCATCGGGCTGCAGTGGTGCCGGGCGCGCGGCTGGTGACCGGCGATATCCGTGACGGCGAGCGTCTCTGGCAGCTGCTGAGCGGTGGGCGGATCGATGCCGTGCTCCATTGCGCGGCTCGCTCGCTGGTGGGCGAGTCGATGGCCGATCCCGGCCTCTACTACCGGACCAACGTGGCAGGCGGGGTGACGCTGCTTGAGGCGATGCAGCGCGCCAACGTCACGCGCCTGGTCTACTCGTCGACCGCCGCCGTCTATGGTGAGCCGCGCCGCGTTCCCATCGCGGAGGCCGATCGGACGGAGCCAATCAACCCCTATGGCGCCACCAAGCTCGCCTTCGAGGGGGCGATGCGTTGGTTCGCGGCCAGCCACGGATTCCGAGCCATCTCGCTGCGCTACTTCAACGTGGCGGGCGCCACAGAGCGCAACGGGGAGGTCCACGATCCGGAGACCCACATCATCCCGCTCGTGCTGCGCGTCGCCGCCGGCGAGGGCTCGCACGTGCAGATCTACGGACAGGACTATCCGACCCCGGACGGCACCTGCATTCGCGATTTCATTCACGTCCGCGATCTCGGGATCGCGCACCTGCTCGCCCTGCAGGCGACCGGCGAAGCGGACCCATCATTCGAGGTCTACAACCTCGGCTCAGCCGCCGGCTTCAGCGTGCGCGAGGTAGTGGAGGCGGCTCGCAAGGTGACCGGCCGCGCGATCCCTGCCCGCGCCGTGAAGCGCCGGGCCGGAGACCCACCGGTCCTGGTCGCGTCTTCCCGCAGGGCACGTCGTGAGCTCGGCTGGCAGCCGCGTCATTCATCGCTCGAAGAGATGGTGGCCGACGCGTGGCGATGGCGGGAGGCGCATCCGGGTGGCTACGGCTCGTCCGCCGCCGAGGACGGGGACGCCCGGAGTGAGCCGCGCCGGATCGCCGCGAGCATCTCGGCGACCTGACCCGCCCGGGAAGCCCAGGGCAGCCGGCATGGTAGGATGCGCCCGATGGCGGCGCCTGCCGGCGCGCCGAGCGGCCCCCGGAGCTTGAATCCGGAGCGCGCCCGCCGAGATCGGCCCCGCCCCCGTCGCGCTACTTGATCATCCATTCGCGAGGCCCGTTTGCCCGAAACTGATTCCATTCGCACCCGCCGGCATCGTGCGCGGCGGGTCCAGGCTCCAAAGCCGAGCGTGGCCGAACCGACCCTTCTTACCGATGACGAGTCGCCGCTCACCGCAGCCGTGCTGGAGGCCGCCCGAGGGCATCGCTTCGGGGAGATCGAAGTCCCGGTCACCATCGCCCGCGCCCTCGAGAAGATGGGCTTCACCATCCCGACCGAGGTGCAGGCGCGCGCCATCCCGCCGCTGCGCGCCGGGAAGGACCTGATCGGCCAGGCGCAGACGGGGACCGGCAAGACCGCGGCCTTCGGCATTCCGATCATCGAGAAGGTCGACCCGACCGCGCCCCATGTTCAAGCACTCGTCCTTACGCCGACGCGCGAGCTGTGCGTGCAGGTGACCGAGGAGATCCGGCGCATCGGAGCCCTGCGGAACGTCAGGACGGTGGCCATTTATGGTGGGGCATCGATGGAGAACCAGATCGCTGCCCTCCATCGCGGCGCGCAGGTCGTGGTCGGGACGCCGGGACGTGTGCTCGACCTGACCCGTCGCGGGGAGCTTCGACTGGATCGGGTCAACACCGTCATCCTCGATGAGGCCGACCGCATGCTCGATATGGGCTTCATCGTCGACGTGGAGACGATCCTGGCCCGATGCCCACGCCAGCGCCAGACCGCGCTCTTCTCGGCAACCATGCCGTTCGCCATCCTGCGCATCTGCGACCGGTTCATGGATCGCAACGCGATACACATTCGGGTCACTCCGGACCTACAGACGGTCGAGACGGTGCGCCAGCTCGTCTACCACGTGGCCGAGCAGGACAAGGTCGCCGCGCTGATCGAGCTCACCGACGATTTCGGCTTCGACCGGCTGCTGGTCTTCCGTCACACGCAGATCGGTGTCGATCGGCTGACCGCGACGCTGAAGCGGCGAGGCAAGAACGCGGCGGCACTTCATGGCGGCCTCAGCCAGCGCGAGCGGGACCATACCCTCGCCGACTTCAAGTCGGGCAAGGTGCAGTTCCTGATCGCGACCAACGTCGCCTCGCGCGGGCTTGACATCACCGACCTGCCGTATGTGCTCAACTTTGATATCCCCGAGGATGCGGAGACCTACGTGCACCGCGCCGGACGCACCGGGCGTGCCGGCAAGGAGGGAACCGCCATCACCTTCGTCGGAGAGTGGGACTACGCGGCATGGGAGCAGATGCGGGAGCAGATCGGCTCCAATGTCGAAGAGGGGCAGCTGCGCCTCTACGCCCCCGCTTGAGGTCGGGTGGGGCCGCTCCGCGGTACCCTGCAGCGTGATGGATGACGAGCCAACCCTCCCGCAGCGCGCGCGGCGTGCGAATGCCGTGGTGGCGAGCGTCGAGTGGCTCTTCGAGCCCGCATGGCGCGGCGATCGGCTTCTGGCGCACTACGACGCCGGACGCATCAGCCTGACCGACGAGGAGGGCCAGCCGGTCGATGATCGCTTTCCGGAGGCGACCGAGATCCTGCGCCAGGCGGTGCTCGCCAACCAGGCATTGATCGACGGAATCTGGACCGCGCAACCCTTCGTCGGCGACGGAAGCGCCGCGCGCCATTGGGCCGAGACGCTCGCCAGCGAGGGGCTCGACGAGATCCCCGACCCGATCGAGGGTGAGCGACGGCGCGCCTTCGTGGCGATCGACCTGGTCGAGCTCGACGGCGAGCTCCTTCACGAGGTTCCGTACCAGGAGCGTCGCCGCGTCCTGGAGTCGGTCATCGACGAGGGGATCCAGGTGCGCGTCAGCCCGTGCGTCAAGCAGCCGATCTCCGCCTGGCTCGTCGGCTGGCGCGCCAACGGCTTCAGCCACTACATGGCCAAGCACCAGAATTCGCGCTACCACCCGGGCGAGGTGACCGACGACTGGCTCCAGATCTCCGTGGCCGCCGAGCCGGTGCGCGGCATGATGTCGCGCATGTTCGGGATGCGTGGTCCGAAACCGCGCCGCATCAGCGAGGTCGACAGCCGGGGAGGCCAGCCTTGACCTTGCAACCAACCTCCCGGCCGGATTCCGCGCTGGATGAGGAGGGGCTGGCCGAGGTCCGCCGGATCGGCTCCGCAGACCTGATGGTCGGCATCCCGAGCTTCGGCAATGCCGAGACCATCGGCTACGTGGTGAGGGCCGCGACGGCCGGAATGGTCCAGTACTTCCCCGACCTGAAGCCCGCCCTGGTGAACTCCGACGGGGGCTCTCCGGACGACACGCCGCGCGTCGTGGTGAGCACCGAGAGCCCGGACTACCTCGAGAAGATCATCCTCGTGAGCCCGAAGCACAAACTGCAGCGAGTGAGCTTCACCTACCAGGGCACGAGCGGCAAGGGAACCGCGGTTCGCGCCCTCTTCGAGGTCGCGCGTGAGCTCGAGGTCAGGGCCATGGTGATGGTCGACTCGGACCTGCGCAGCATCGTTCCGGAATGGGTCGAGCTGCTGGCAGGCCCGATTCTGAAGGGCGGCTACGATTTCGTGACTCCGCTCTACAGCCGTTACAAGTACGACGGCACGATCACCAACAACATCGCCTATCCGCTGACCCGTGCCCTGTATGGCGCGCGCATCCGCCAGCCGATTGGCGGTGACTTCGCAGTCAGCGGCGACCTGGTGAGCCGCTACCTGGAGCTCGACACCTTCGATGACCTGACCGCGCGCTTCGGGATCGACGTGTGGATGACCCACTCGGCGATCAACGAGGGCTTCGCCGTCTGCCAGGCACGCCTGGGGGCGAAGATCCACGATGCCAAGGACCCGGCGTCTGACCTCGGGCCCATGTTCCGGCAGGTGGTCGGCACGCTCTTCCGCCTGGCCGGCCACTACCAGGACCGATGGCTCCGCGTCCGCGGGTCGCATCTGATCCCCGAGTACGGCTTCGAGCGGGTGGTCGCACCGGAGGAGATCAGCGTCAACCACGCCAAGCTGATCGACAACTTCGAGAACGCGCGCCACGGGCAGCGTGACGAGTGGGCCGAGATGCTCAGCGCCGAGCAGCTCGAGCGCGTAATGGGGCTCGACTGGGACGAGCCGTCCGACTTCCACTTCCCCTCCGAGCTGTGGATCCGCTGCCTGTACGACACCCTGGTCGCCTTCCACCGGCCCGGCGCGCAACGCGAGAAGCTGCTCGCCGCGCTGACCCCGCTCTATTTCGGCCGGACCGCCGGGTTCATCACCGAGACGCTCGAGATGACCACCGACCAGGCCGAGCGCGTGATCGATGCGCAGGCCCGGCAGTTCGAGGAGCTGAAGCCTTATCTCGTCACCAGGTGGCGAGAATTATCGGAGAGCGGCTAGATGCCGACGAGGCGCCGCCAGCCGTATCGGATCCTGCTCCCGCTGGCCAACCCGCGCACGGCTCGCGACCTGGTGCGCATCGGCGCGGGCGTCGGGGTCGGACGCCCAACTCAGATCACCGCGCTCGGCATCGTCGAGGTCCCCGAAGCCGTCTCGCTCTCCGAGGGGGCAACGCAGGCGCGTACTGCTCGCCGCCTCCTGCAGCGTGTTCTCGATTTCGGCGATGAGGAGGGGGTCGAGCTGCGGACCATGGTGCGCATCGGCCGCCGCGCGGCGGATGGGGTCATCGAGGCGGTCACTGAAGAGGAGGCGGACCTGATCATCTTCGGCTGGGGAGGGCCGCCGACGCCGTCCCAGACGG
>JALYTG010000138.1 GCA_030854405.1 Chloroflexota bacterium
GGGCACGGGAGCGCCCTGCCCGGGGAACAGAAAGCCGACCCGGGGTCGCTGCTGTGCCTTCCCCAGCGCCACCCCCCGCTCGGTTCTCAACCGGTCCGGCGCGCCCTCGCCGAGCCAAGCGGCGAGCACGTCGAGCCTCGCCAGCAGCTCGTTCGGCTCGGCGGCGACCACGGCTGCGCGCAGGGTCCGCTCCCCGTTGGGCGTATCTTCGACTTGAACCACCGGGTCGGAGATGCTCGATGCCTGCGATGCGCGCTTACGGAGGTCCTCGAGCTGCCGGGAGAGTGATTCCGCGTCCGCGCCGCCCAGCAGAACGAGGCGGTCCGGCCTCACGGCCCGACCAGGCGACCGACTTCCGATGCCGGGCGGACCATCGCGCGCATGCGGCTCAGCTCCATGAATCGAACATAGAAGCCGAATCGCTGCTCGCCAACCATCTTGCCGCCCTCTCCGACCACCTTCGCCGCCACCTCGACGGTCGCCTTCCTGGATGCCTTTCCTTCGCCGGCCTTCTTGTCGAGGCCGCTGACGAGTCGGGTCACTGCTCCGATCGTGCCGGCGGCTGGGCCACGCGGCACAAACCGAGCCGAAACGGTGAAGAAGATCGCGCCCATTCCCAGCTCCAAGGCCCGTGGCGCGATCTCATCGCACATCTCGATCGCCGAGGCGGCCTCGCCGAGCGTGTACACCGCGGCGACCGAGTGCTGTCCGTCCGGAGTCACGATCTCCGGCTTGGGGGGGATCGTGACGCGCGGCTCGCCCGGCGCCACGCTGCGGTCGAGGGCAACGCCGAGATGCTCGTGGAAGGGAACGCTGAGCAGCTCAGCGTAGAAAGCTTCCTGGACCTGCTCCAGCGTCAGGTTCAACGCGCCTCCCTCGGAACCGCCCGAGCGCCCGGGCCTCACACGCGGTCCACGGTGAGGTCCGCCCGGCACACGACTCGCCCCGATTGAGTGAACTCCACGGCCGCTGTGTCGTCATCTAGCAGCTCGACCCCGCATCGGGTGAGGTCGTCGAGCTCGGTGAAGGCGACGAACGAGAAATCCGCCGCGGAGACCACGATGTCGCCCGGGGAGACGCCGAATTCGCGGCATGCGGCCGCGGTCGCAGCCTGTTTGGCTGCCTCGCAAAGCAGGAATCCGCTGACGTGGTCGAGGGGAGGGTCAAAGAAGGTCGGATCGTCGGTGTCGACCAGCACGCAGGCTCGATAGCGGCGCTCCCCGGCTGGCTCCAGCGTCGACACCACCGAATTCGCCGGGTTCTGGCGCCCGACCAGGGTCTCGGCTTCAAGCGACGCATATTCCGGCTCGCGGGGCTTGCGCCGGCGCCGGATCCGGGCGCGAAACTCGCGATAGCGCTCGGCGGGCATCCAGAACGCCTGCACGTGACTGGTACCGCTTGGCTTGCCCTCGAGGTCGTTGCGGGTGCTCAGAAAGGCCCCTGACGACCTGCCGTCGGGACGAAACTTCACGCCGGCGGCGCCGTCACGGGTCGAGAGGTGCAGTCGCACCGAGTCCGCCGCGCGCACGTTGTTCTGCAGCGGATCGAGGGAGGCGGAGAGGCGGCGCATAAAGAACTCCGAGTCGGCAGGGACCCCAAGCAGATTGATGGTCGAGAGCATCCCAACCTGGCTCACGGTCTCCGCAACGACGAGCAGGTCATGGAAGGGGGTGGAAGTGTCGCTGTAGCGGGGGTGCTGCAACGGCAGCCGTGCCTCAAACGAGAACCCCTCCTCTTCCTCACCCCAGTCGGTGAGGAAAATCTGCTCGGCCCCGCGCTGTTGGACAAGCTCCGGTGGTGGAGGCATCGTCATGTCGTGATCACGAGAACGGCGTTGTGGCCACCGAAGGCAAACGAGTTCGACAGCGCCACAATTGGCCCGTCGGGGTTCCCCGCCTCGAGCGGCTTCGATTCGCCGGGCACGTAGTCGAGATCCAGGCCCTCTTCGGGCTCCTCGAGGCCGATGGTCGGGGGCGCGACCCCGTTTCTGAGCGAGAGCAGCGTCGCGATCGCCTCCACGGCCCCCGCCGCGCCGATTGAGTGACCGACCACCGACTTAGTCGAGGAGGTCGGAATCTCATAGGCGTGCTGCCCCAGCGCCAGCTTCAGGGCATTGGTCTCCGAACGATCGTTGTCTGGCGTCGAGGTGCCGTGCGCGTTGACGTAATCGACGTCCTCGGGCTTTAGGTCTGCGTCCACGAGAGCCTCCTCGATCGCGACGGCGCAAACCTCGCCGCTGGGCTCGGACGCGGTGAGGTGGTACCCGTCCGTCGTCGAGGCGTAACCCGCGACGTAGCCAAGGACGTCCGCCGACCGCTGCCGCGCCTTGTCGGCGTGCTCGAGCACCAGAACTCCGGCCCCCTCACCCATCACGAATCCATCGCGCCGGCGGTCGAAGGGTCGGCAGATCCCGGTGCGCGAAAGGGCCCCCGCGTTGCGAAACAACGCCAGCCCGTATTCGTTCAAGCTCGACTCGGCGCCGCCGACGATCACTGCGTCGGCGCTGTCCGCGCGCAGCATGCGCAACCCGGCGCCGATCGCCTGGGCGCTCGAGGCGCACGCGGTCGCGATGCTGCCCGTCTCGCCCCGAAAGCCCTTTCGCATTGCGAGGATCGCGGGCAGGGCGTTCGGCATCGCGACCGGGACGGTGAGCACCCACACGGCATCGGCACCCCGCGTCTCCATCACGTCGAGCTGGCCGTACATCGTCTCCATGCCGCCAAACGCGACCCCCGTCACGCACGCAACCCGCCTCGGGTCGTAGGGAAGGTCGTCTCCCCAGGCCGCAGTCAGCGCCTCATCGGCCGCCATCAGCCCCAGCTGCGCGAAGCGCTCCGTTCGCCGGGCTTCCTTGCGGGAGACGATGTCGCCCGAATCGAACTCTTTGCAGGTTCCGAGCCCGTCCTCGAGCCCACAGACCCCCTGCGACCATTTCTCGAACAGAGTGTCAGCCCCAATCCCGAGTGGAGTGACTGCGCCGACCCCGGTTATCGCAGCGGGTTCAGAACTCACTTCACATAACTCAACATCGCCTCCTGGGCATCGCCCAGGGTGCTGACATCCTCAAAGTCCTCGGGATCGACCTCGATCCCGAACTCCTGGTGGAGGATCTGCCCCAGCTCGAAGAGGTCGAGCGAGTCGATGTCGAGCTCCTCCAGCGTCGCCTCGAGACGAAGCTTCTCGCGATCGGCGCCGAACTCGACCAGCGCGCCCTGAATTCGCGTCGCGATCTGCTCCCGCGACGGTGTTGCAATCGGTTCCATGGCTCGCTCCGACCTCCCTTCGTCTAGGCGTCGGTTGAAGTCTTATCTTTCGGTCGCCAATATCGGCCGCCAGTTCCGAGCCCGGCCGAGAAGCCCCCATCCATGGTTATGACGGTACCGGAGATATATCCGGCCTCCTCGGAAACAAGGTAGCTGACCAGGGCAGCAACCTCCCGCGGTTCCCCGAGACGGCGCGCGGGCACCGCGGCCTTTGCCTGCGCTGACTCCATCTGTTCGGGGATGAAGTCGGTCTCGACGAGACCGGGGGCGATTGCGTTGACCGTCACTCCTCGCCGGCTGACCTCCTGCGCGACCGTGCGGGTCAGCCCCTCGAGACCTGCCTTCGAAGCAGCGTAAGCGGCCTGGCCGGGTTGGGGTCGGTTGGCCGAGATCGAGCTGATGTTGACGATGCGGCCAAAGCGCCTCTGCGACATCGGCCCGACGGCTCGATTGATGGTGTGAAAGGCGCCATGCAGGTTCACGTCGATGACGCGGGCCCAGTCCTCCCTGGAAAGGCCCTGGGTCAAGCGGTCGTGCCTGACCCCGGCGTTGTTGACCAGCACCAGGACAGGGCCGAAGCGGTCCTCGAGGGTGTCGAACATGCGCTGCACCGATCTTTCATCGGCTACATCTGCCTCAATCTCAAGCGCTTGGCCGCCGCCTGCAGCGATTTCCTCGACCACCGAGCGCGCGCCCTCGGCGTCGACCCTGTAATTCACCCCAACTGACCATCGGTCAGCTGCGAGCGCACGTGCGATTTCAGCCCCGATGCCTCTTGAAGCCCCGGTCACCAAGGCACATCCCTGCTTGACCTCCTCAGCGCTCATCGAGAGCCGTCTCCGCCAGAGGGCGTGACCTGCCAACAGACGGTCATCGCAGTCACCGTCTTTCCCTCCTCGTTTCGCAACGTCACCGAGGTTGGCAACTGCACGGCCTCGCCGTCGGAGATCCGCGCCAACAGGAACTCCCAGTCGTCGCCGGAGGGCTCGGCGGTTGCGGTCACGAGCTGGCCCGCGACCACCTTCTCATAGGCGATCTCGCTCTCAACCATCTGCGCCTTCGCCGACCGGGCCTTCGATTCCAGCGCCGCGGCGACAAGGGCCTGCGAGGCCGCATAGCCGACCGTGAACAGGGCGCCCGCATGGCGGACGCCGGCGTGATTGTCGAGCTCGGGGGCCGGGCGCTGCTGCGCCACCGCGTGTCGGGCGTCGGCCTCTACGACGTTGGAGCAGGCGAACTCGAGAAACGGGTCCTCATCGAGCATTCGATTGACCTTCGGTGCCACGGGTCTTCTCCCTTCCCGGCGCCGGCTGGCGCAGGCACGAGCCCTCAGCCATCGACGAACACCGGCGTGCCGAGCGGAACGCGCCGGAAAAGCGTCCGCATCGTCTCATCGGTGGCACGAATGCACCCGTGCGAAGCCGCGTAGCCGACCGGTCCCGGTGTTCCATGGATTGCGATGCGGTTGCCGCCCAGCCATCCCAGGGGCAGGTGCTCCTGGGATCCCGAGAGGGCGAGCGCGCAGCAGCCGTAGAAGGGGCTGTGATCGTAGGACAGGGCATCGGTGATCGAGAAACGCCCCCGCGGCGTGTCGCTGCCGGCCGCCCCGACGGTGACCGTGTAGCGGCCGAGCACGCGCCCACCGTAGTGCAGCTCGAGGATCCGCTTCGAGAGCAGCACCCGGAGCGAATAGCGGGTCCAGTAGAGCTTCAGCTTCGCGGCATCGAAGCGGACCCAGCCGAGCTCTCCGTCCGGTCGCAGCGGGGTGGTTACGCCCAACCAGGAACCGCTCTGCCGCGCAACGCCGAGCACCCGAGGCGAGCCGAACTCCGATTCGCCGCTGAGCGACTTGACCAGCCTTCCCCCCGGGCTGTCGAGCATCGGGACGCGTGCGCCCCGACGCTGCTCGAGAATCGCGAAGTAGCGTCCATAGCGCGGCTGGTGGAGCGCGGTGGGGACCGGGGTCCGGCGGGCCCTGTGCGCAGCGCGACCCGCGACCACGACCCTGCCCGGTGTCACCGTCGCACGCGCCACCGGCCGGACACCGGTGCTCGCGGAGGGGTCGTCGCTCGCGCCTGCCCCAAACGCGCCCAGGGCAACCCCCACGCCGGCGGTGACGATGGCGAGGATCGCGGCGATTCCTATGAGCACTCGGTCCTTCACGTGGGCCTGCCTCCTGGGGCCAATTGACTGAGCGGAGAGGGAGGGATTCGAACCCTCGAGAGAGCTTGCGCCCCCTACTCGCTTAGCAGGCGAGTGCCTTCAGCCACTCGGCCACCTCTCCGGGCGCGCAGGTCGATGATAGGCGTCGGCCGCGGCGTTGCGCCGCGGCACTGGCGTGTCAGGCGCCGGAGGCGCCGCACTTGCCTGTCCGCTAGCCGGCTGTAGGCTCGCGCCGTGCCCGTTCCCGATCAATCGCACGCGCGCTACGAGGAGATCTTCTCCGAGGTCGAGGCGCCGTTCGCGTTCGTCGACCTCGACGCGATGTGGGCGAACGCCGACGACATGCTGCGGCGGGCGGGCGGAAAGCCGATACGGATCGCGTCGAAGTCGATCCGCTGCCGGCCGCTTCTGGAGCGGATTCTCGCCCGCGACGAAGGATTCCGCGGGCTTCTCACCTTCACCCTGCCCGAGACGCTGTGGCTGGCCGAGCACGGCTTCGATGACATGGTCGTCGCCTATCCGACGGCGGACATCGAGGCGCTCGCTCAGCTGGCCGTGCAGAGCGCCGCAAACCCGCAGGGCGCGCCGGTGCTGATGGTCGACTGCGCCGAGCACCTCGACCTGATTGAGTCGGTGCTGGGCACCGGCGCCGGAGCGGTTCGGGTCTGCATGGACCTCGACGCCGGCTGGTGGCCGCTTCGCGGCAGGATGAAGGTCGGTCCGAAGCGCTCGCCGGTGCACACCATCGAGCAGGCCGTCGAGCTGGCCCGGGAGATCCAGCGCCGCCCCCAGCTCGAGCTGGTCGGGATCATGGCCTACGAGGGCCAGATCGCCGGGGTCGGGGACAAGCCCCCGGGCCGAAGGTTTCGCGGCGCGGCGATTCGCTTCATGCAGCGGCGGTCCACCAAGGAGCTGCTGGTGCGCCGGGGGCGAATCGTGGTTGCGGTGCACGAGTTCGGGCCGCTCGAGTTCGTCAACGGCGGCGGAACCGGAAGCCTCGAGGCCACCGCTTCGGACCCCTCGATTACCGAGCTGGCGGCCGGCTCGGGCTTCTATGCCCCGACCCTCTTCGACCACTACACGAGCTTCACGCTGACCCCCGCCGCCGCCTTCGCGCTACCGATCGTGCGCAAGCCGACCGGAGGCGTGGCGACCGCCCTGGGCGGCGGCTACCTTGCCT
>JALYTG010000139.1 GCA_030854405.1 Chloroflexota bacterium
AATCCCCAGTCGGTCGGATCGAGCCTCGACGCCCACGCCAGGCGCAGATGCGGCGCCGGCCGGCCGGGCGAGCGCCGGCGCCCCGGTCGTCGTCGCCGCGCTGGGGCTGAGCGCGCTCCTCGCGTTCGGATTCGCGCTCTTCGTCAAGCGGCGGGTGGCGCGAAGGGATGGCTGATCTCAGGCGGTTCAGGCGGCCACAGTGGGCGGTAAGCCTCGCCGTCGCGCTGGTGGTGGTCGGCTTCGTGGCCGCCGCCCAGTGGAACAGCTCCGGCCCTCGGCAGCAGTTCACCACCTCGGCGCAGCAGGTGCTGGCCCGCCAGGTCGTTGACCTGCAGCGCGAGGAGGCCTCGCTGACCGAACGGCTCGGGGTCCAAGAGGCCAAGATCCGCGAGTTCCAGGCGCAGAGTGCCGGGTCACAGACGACGCTCGACAGCCTCAACCGTCAGCTGCAGGTTGCGCGCCTGGCAGCCGGCCTCACACGGGTCCAGGGGCCCGGGGTGATTGTCGAGATCGCCGACTCGAAGCGCATCGTTCCGCAGGGCGAGAACCCGGCTAACTTCATCGTGCTCGTCGATGACCTCCGCGATCTCGTGACCGCACTCTGGGCCTCGGGTGCCGAGGCGATCAGCATCAACGGGGAGCGGCTGGTGGCGACCTCGTCCATCTACGGGGTGGGCTCATCGGTCCTCGTCAACACTGCGTTCCTCTCACCCCCGTTTCGCATCGAGGCGATCGGGCCGGGAGGCATCCTCGATCGGTTCGAGAACGATCCCGCCTTCATCGGTCGGGTGAAGCAGCGCATCCAGGCCTTCGGGCTCGAGTTCGCGACGGCTGGCGCGGCTGCCCTCGACCTTCAGCCCTTTGTCGGCAGCACCCGCCTGCGCTGGGCGACGCCCGTGCGAGCGCAGCTCTGATGAACGGGCGACTCGCCCGCGTCAGCCTTTTTGGGGTCACCCTGATGGTCGGCATGCTGCTCGTCGGGCAGCTCCGCTCGCAGGCACGCCCGATCGAGCTCAATAGCCTGAGCTCTCAGGAGCTATCGGCCCTGATCGAGACCCTGTCGAGCCGAAACAGCGACCTGCGGGCGGCTCTGCTCGACGCGTCTGCCCAAGTGCGCGATTACCAGCTCGGCGGGGATCGCGGCGAGAGCGCGCTCATTGTCGCGCGCGCGGACCTCGAGCGCATCAACGCCTTCGCGGGTCTGATCCCTGTCAAAGGACCCGGGGTGAGCCTCGACATCGAGGGATCGCTCGACCCGATCGCAGTGAACGACCTGATCAACGAGCTGCGGAACTCGGGGGCAGAGGCGATTGCGGTCGACGGGGTGCGCATCACCGCGCGCTCGGTCGCGGTGCAGGGGACGGGGGGCATCCTGATCGACGGGGTCGAGATCGGGCGCCACTTCGCGATGCAGGCGATCGGCTCACGCGAGGGCCTGCTCAGCAGCCTGAATCGGCCCGGAGGGATCATCTCCCAGCTCGAGCTCTTCGTCTCCGCCAGCATCGTCGCCAGCCAGCAGGAGCACCTGGAGCTGCCTGGCACCAGGCAGGACCTGGCTCCGAAAGTCGCGCGTCCGGTCGAGTGATCGGCTTCGGTTGACCCCGCCGACGACGAAGCTCTAGAGTTGACGTCGTCCACCGATACCAGTGTGCGTGACGCGCCGCGCTGCCGTGTCGCGCCGGCTGGGGAGTGCGGCGACGACGAGCACGGAGGTGTCGTGGAGGAGCTGATCGATCGCGCGCTCGACAGCGCGCAGCGCGCGGGGGCCTCGTATGCCGACGTGCGCGTGGTGGAGCGTCGCTCGGAGGAGCTCAAGGTCAAGAACGGCGAGCTCGAGGCCGCCTCGAGCGCCACCTCCGAGGGGTTCGGCATCCGGGTGCTGGTGGAGGGTGCCTGGGGCTTCAGCGCGAGCTCGCTGCTGGAGCCGAACGAGACTGAGCGGGTCGCGCGTGAGGCGGCCGAGATCGCCCGCGCCAGCCGGCTGGCTCAGCGCGAGCCGGTCATGCTCGACCAGTCGCCTGCGCTGGTAGCCAGCTACCGAACCCCGGTGCAGGACGACCCCTTCGGCGTCGGGCTCGACCGGAAGGTCGCCATCCTCCTCGAGGCCGATGCCGCCGTTGCTCGCGTGCCCGGCATCGCCATCCGCAACGCCAGCATGGCGTTCGAACGCGAGCGCAAAACCTTCGCGTCCAGCGAGGGCTCGCGTATCGAGCAGGAGATCATCGAATCGGGAGCCGGGATCGAGGCGACCGCGGTGAACGAATCCGAGGTCCAGGTGCGCAGCTACCCAAACTCGTGGGGCGGCCAGTTCGTGACGGGTGGCTTCGAGGCGATCGGCGCCCTGCGGCTGGTCGACCATGCACAGGAGATCGCCGAGCAGGCGGTCGCGCTGCTCGACGCGCCGCAGTGCCCATCGGGCGAGATGACCTTGGTCCTCGACGCGACCCAGGTCGCCCTACAGCTGCACGAGTCATGCGGACATCCGACCGAGCTCGACCGCGTTCTCGGGACTGAGGCGTCATACGCCGGCACCAGCTTCCTGACCACCGACAAGTTGGGCCACTTCCGCTACGGGTCGGAGCTGGTGAACATCGATGCCGATGCAACGGCGCCGGGCGGTCTCGGCACCTTCGGCTATGACGACGAGGGTGTTCGAGCGCAGCGCGCCCCCCTCGTGGAGCGCGGTGTGCTCACCGGCTATCTGACCAGCCGCGAGACGGCGCCGACGATCGGGCGCCAGAGCATGGGCAGTGCGCGCGCGTGGTCCTGGAACCTGATCCCGCTCATCCGCATGACGAACATCAACCTGCGGCCCGGGGAGGCGGGGAGCCTCGAAGACCTGATCGCGGACACGAAGGACGGGATCTTCATGGCGACCAACAAGAGCTGGAGCATCGACGATCGACGCCTCAACTTCCAGTTCGGGGACCAGGTCGGCTGGCTGATCCGCGACGGCAAGCTGACGCAGATGGTGCGCAATCCGACGTACACGGGCATCACGCCGCAGTTCTGGGCGAGCTGTGATGCGATCGGCGGGCAGTCGGACTACACGATCTGGGGGATTCCCAACTGCGGCAAGGGCGAGCCCGGCCAGGTTGGGCATGTCGGGCACGGCGCGGCGCCCGCGCGCTTCCGCAATGTCAAGGTCGGGGTCGGGCGATGGTAGCCACCCGCGATCAGATCGACGAGCTGCTCGACGCAGCCCTGATCCATTCGACCGCCGAGCAGACGGAAGTGCTCTACTTCGGGGAGGACTCGGCGCTCACGCGCTTCGCCAACTCGCAGATCCACCAGAACGTGCGCGAGCATGATCGCTCGGTGCAGGTACGCGTGATCGATCGGCAGCGGGTCGGAGTGGCGAGCACGAATCGGCTCGACAGCGGCGGCCTGCGGGAGGTGGTGCAGAGTGCGATCTCGATCGCCGAGCGCTCGGCCCCCAACCCGCAGGCGGCTGTCCTGCCGAGTGCGACGGGCGGGCAGCCGGACGAGGGAGCCGGCTTCGTGGCGGCCACGGCGGAGGCTGATCCCCAGCAGCGAGCGGCCGGCGCCCGCGCCGTGATCGCGGCGGGCCTGGCGCAGGAGCTGATCGTCTCAGGATCGTTTGCGACCGGCGTCTCGACGCTCGCGGTCAGCAACTCGCACGGCGTACGCGGACGGCAGCGCACCACCCGCGCATCGCTGCTGACGGTGATGCTCGACAGCTACGAGAGCGGCGCCGCGTCTGGCTACGCCAATGCCGGATCACCCGATATCGGTGCCATCGATGCGGAGGCGGTCGGCCTCGAAGCGGCCGACAAGGCGGTCCGCTCACGCGGCGCGACCGAGCTGGAGCCGGGCGAATACGAGGTGGTGCTGGAGGAGTACGCCGTGGCGACCATCCTCGAGTATCTCGCCTATGTCGGCTTCTCGGCCCTGGCATACGAAGAGGGACGCTCGTTCATGGAGCTCGGGGAGCGGGTGATGGGTGAGAACGTGACGATCTGGGACGACGGAGCCGATCCGACCGGGCTCCCGAGCCCGATCGATTTCGAGGGCGTGGCGAAGCGGAGGGTGGACCTGATTCGGAACGGCATCGCCACAGCGGTCGTCCACGATGCCGCAACGGCGGCACGAGCCGGCACGACCTCGACAGGCCATGCCCTGCCGGCCCCGAATACCTGGGGCCCACTTCCGATGAACCTGTTCATGCGCGCGGGCGATTCCAGCCGCGACCAGATGCTGAGCGGCATGGAGCGTGGGATCTGGGTCACCCGCTTCCATTACGTCAACCCCGTGCATCCGAAGAAGGCGATCCTGACCGGGATGACGAAGGACGGGACCTTCCTCGTCGAGCATGGGCAGATCGTGCGACCGGTCATCAACTTCCGGTTCACGCAGTCAATGCCCGAGGCCTTGAGCTCGGTGCAGGCGCTCACCGCCGAGACCAAGCTGCTTCCCGGTGAGTACATCGGCGGCTACCGCGTCCCCGCGGTCAAGCTTGGCCGATTCAACTTCACCGGCGCCAGCAGGCGCGAGGAAGCCGGGTGAGGATGGCGGTCCTCGAGCTGCGCCTCGGCGATCGGGTGAGGCTGCGCAAGGAGCATCCCTGTGGCAGCCGCGACTGGACCGTGGTGCGGCTCGGGGCCGATATCGGCCTGGTCTGCGGCGGATGCTCCCACCGGATCCTGATGGATCGGCTCACCGTAGAGCGCCGCTTCACCGAGTACCTGGAGCGAGGCCCGGAGCCGTTGGAGGGCTGATGGCTCATCTCGAGGTTCGGCCCGAGATCGCCGCGCAGAACCTGGCCGGCGCCGGAAACGTCCTTCGCAACCGGAGCTTCGATTACCTGTGGTCGGCACAGATCCTCAGCCAGCTGGCGAGCAACATGGTGCTCGCCGCCCTGATCGCTACCGTGCTGGGAACGACGCGTTCCAATACTGCGGTCGCCCTGCTGATCCTCACCTTCCTCGTCCCAGCGGTCATCTTCAGTCCGATCGGTGGGGTGCTGGTCGAGCGCAGCGACGCCAAGATCATCATGCTCGCCACCAATATCGCCCGAGCGGCCGGCACAATCCTCTTCATCTTCGTGGCGCCAACCACAACGACAGGCAATGTGCCACTGATCTACCTGCTCAACTTCCTCGTCGCGTCGGCGACCGCCTTTTTCGCCCCCGCCGAGCTGACCGCCATTCCGCGCATCGTCGACCGGCGGCACCTGATGACCGCAAACTCGATGTTCGTGCTGACCATCAACGCCACGTTTGCGATCGGCTTCGGGTTCCTTGGACCGCTGCTGCTGACGACGGCCGGCTCGGTTGCGGTGTTCGTGGTGGTGGCCGTCATGTTCGGGGTCGCCGCTCTTGCCATCCTCCCGCTGCCGACAGTGCCGACCGAACGAGCCGCCACCGCCGTGAACGCGGCCGCAGGCCAGGCGCTGCACGAGCTGTGGGACCAGCTGCGGGAAGGGGTCGCCTTTGTTCGCAAGAACCACGCGGTCTTCTGGTCGCTCACCTACCTGGGGATCGCGGCGAGCCTGATCGGAGTGTTGGGGGCGATTGGGCCCGGGTTCGCCACCGACATCCTGCGGCTGTCGGAGAAGGACTTCTTCTTCATCATGGGGCCGGCCGGGCTTGGGGCGGTCATGGGCATCCTCTTCCTCAACGCCTACGGCCAGGGAATCCCGAAGCGGCTGGTGATCGACATCGGCCTGATCGGCATGGGTGCCACGCTGATTGCCCTTGCGATCGTGAAGCCGCTCTCTTCCCTCTTCGGCCCGGCAGTGGCGCCGTTCCGGGACTCGATCCCCAGCCTGGCGCCCCTGGTGAGCGTGATTGCCATGGTCGTCGTGATCGCCGTCCTCGCAGGGATCGAGTACGCGTTCGTGGCGATCCCCTCGCAGACCGCGCTCCAGGAGGAGCTGCCAGCCGCCGTCCGGGGTCGGACCTTCGGCATCCTAAACACGCTCCTCTCGGTCGCCTCCTTCGTCCCCGTGATCGTCGCCCCGGCCGTGGCGGACATCCTGAACATCGCCTTTCCCGGCGCTGGAATCCCCGTGGTGATGGGCCTCCTCGGCGCCCTCATCGTGTGGGCTGGGATCGCCTCCTGGCGCCGCAACCGCGCCGCCGGCCTGCATGCGCACGATCGAGCCGACGAGCTGCCACTCGCGCCTGATGGCGCCTAGGCTGCTTGCGGGGGCATTTCTGCTCGCGTCCGCGGTGCTCGCCTGGCTGGCCATCAGCGTGTGGCTTGCTGCGCGGCTGCTGCAGGCGGCGATCGCGCTCTCGGTCGTCTACGTCGGCTATCTGGCCTGGCAGGGCTGGCGAGTGATGCGGCGCGCCTTCGCTTCACGCACGACCACGCCGCTCTCGTCGGTCTCGATCGTGGTGCCGGCGCGCGATGAGTCGGCGGTGATCGAGCGCCTGGTTGGCGACCTTGCCGCCCTGGGCGAGGCTGACGTGCTGATCGTGGACGATGGCTCCGCTGACGGAACCGGGGATCTGGCGCGCGCCGCTGCGGCCGGCGTCACGCACATCCGGGTGGTCCGCCGCGAACCGGGGAGCGGCCCCGCGACCAAGGGTGCGGTGCTCAACTTCGCCAGCCCGCACCTGCGCGGCGACATCCTGC
>JALYTG010000140.1 GCA_030854405.1 Chloroflexota bacterium
TACGTGTGGCTCGCGGCCGGCGCCCTTCGCCTGGAGCGCCGCCCGTTGCGCCACTCCGAAGCGATGCTGCTCATCGACGACAGCCAGTCCGAGGCGCTGGAAGGCGACACCCTCGCTGATCACGGCGTGCGTCCCGATGACGACCTCGGCCTCGCCCGCCTGGAGGGCAGCGTGGATCTCCCGTTTTCGCGCGGCCGGCAGAGAGCCGGAGAGGAACTCGACCCGGACCCCCATCCCGGTGAGCAGCGGCTCGAGGCCGCTGTGGTGCTGTCGGGCGAGGATCTCGGTGGGCGCCATCAGCGCTGCCTGCCAGCCACTGCGGCAGGCGGCAGCGAGGGCGACCGCGGCGACCGCGGTCTTGCCGCTTCCCACGTCTCCCTGCAGCAGGCGGCGCATCGGTCGCTCGGCTGCCAGGTCGACGACAATCTCATCGACCGCCGATCGCTGATCGCCGGTTAGCTCGAATGGGAGGGCGCCGATGATCGTTTCGAGCTGCTGCGGTGGAACCTGCACCGATGGCGCCAGCTGCTCCGCCCGTGCCGCTCGCGCCTGTGCCAACGTGAGCTGTAACGCCAACAGCTCGTCGAACGCCAGGCGGTCGAGCGCCGGCCGCACGTCGGCCGCCTCATCGGGGAAATGGACGTTACGCAGCGCCTCGGCAAGGGGCATCAGCTCGCCGCGCTCGTCGGCTGTCAGCGGGTCGACAATCAGGCGAAGACATCGGTCGAGCACGCGGGCGAGCAGCTCGCGGACCCGTTTCTGGGTCGCGCCGCCTGCGAGCGGGTACACCGGGACCACCCGCGCGGTGTGGATCGAGGCATTGCCGACCGGCGAGAAATCCGGCGCGGTGAACTGCGGTCGCCAGCCGAAGAGGGTCACCTTGCCGCTGACGATCACCTCGTCGCCGGGATGGAGACGCGTCTCGACGTAGCGACGCCCGAACCAGACCGCCTCTGCGCTGCCCGTGTCGTCGGCCAGCTGAGCGGTCACGCGCTGAGGCTTCCGCCCGAACCCCTTCTCCAGCTTGACCGAGGTGACGCGGACACGGGCCGACTGCTTCTCGTCGGCCAGCAGCTCGCCGAGGCCGCGCAGCTCGCTGAAGTCGTCGTATCGGAAGGGCAGGTGAAAGAGCGCCTTCCTTGGGGTGTCGATACCGAGCCGATGCAGGGTTCCCACGCCGCGCGCCAGCTCCGGCAGAACGGCACGGATCGGTCGGTCGAGGTCATCGGCGGTCATCGGGCGTGGAGGGCTCGCCGTCGTCACGCTTTGACCGCTCCCTCCAATTGCACGGCCCGATCGTAGCGTGCTAGCATCCAGTTGCTCCGGCGCCGCCGAACGTGTGCGCCGGTTCGTTCGTGATTGGAGACTTCCCCATGGCACAAGAGTGCGAGATCTGCGGCAAGAAGCCGATCACCGGCTGGAACCCGCAGTCGATCGGCATGAACCGCAAGCGCGCCCTGCGCCGCTGGCTGCCGAACCTGCAGCGTCTTACCCTGACACGCGACGGCAAGACGATCACTGTCAAGGCCTGCTCGCGCTGCCGGCGAACCGCGCAAAAGGTCTGACCTCTCCGCGCTGAACTCTGCGAGGTCCGGGCGTCAGCGAAGACTCAGGTCGCGATCCGAGTCCAGGACCAGTGTGAATGGGCCGTCATTGAACAGCTCCACCTGCATCGAGGCGCCGAAGCGTCCGGTCTCGACCCGCACTCCGGCGCTGCGCAGGCTCTCGCACAGGTGTTGGACGAGCGGCTCGGCCACGTCGGGAGCGGCGGCGAGCGTGAATCCCGGCCGCCGGCCGCGGCGCATGTCCGCAAGCAGCGTGAACTGGCTCACGACCAAGAGCGCGCCACCGACATCGGCCAGCGATCGATTCGCGCGACCCTCAGCGTCGTCGAAGTAGCGCAGCCCCAGGAGCTTGTCGGCGATGCGATCCACGAGCTCAGGAGTGTCGCCCGAAGCGATGCCGACAAGCACCACCGCTCCCCGACCGATCGAGCCGAGCGTCTCCCCGCTCGCGCGAACTTTCGCGCCAGTAACGCGCTGGATGACGAGGCGCATCGGGTTATGGACCGGCTGAAGCGGACGGGGTCGGCGCTGCCGTGGACGAAGCGGCAGGGGCCGTTGTCGTCATGGGGCCCGCCGACTCGTCGGGCCGCGGCGGGCCGAGCGCGGCTTCCGTGAATCTCGCGCTCGCGTTCCAGATCATGAAACCCTTGGTCCCGTTGTCGCGTGCGGCTTTCATCTCGGCCTGAACATCGGTAACGCTGTAGGGCCGGAAGTCGCCATAGCCGAAGTCCTGGATCCAGGGCCTGATGGCGAGCGCGAGTCCGTGGCGCTCTAGGTTCATGATCTTCAGAGACTCGTTGATCACCTCGTAGGGGTGCTCATTTGGCACAGAGAACCCGAAGACGCCCGGACCGTAGTGGCTCGGATAGACCATCGGCGAGAAGTAGTCGACATACGGCATGATCACCTCCGGTCGCTGGCCGATCCCCTGGTCGTCGGGGACGATGAAGGCGATCGGAAAGCAGTCGGCCGAGAGGAACGCCTTGCGATGGGCGAGAGCCTCGCTCACGACGCGTAGAACCCGTCGGATGGCAGGCAGGCGAACCGACTGCGTGTTCGGCAGGTTCGTGTCGGCGAGGTCGTACGGGCCGTCGCTGAAGAAGCGGACGTAGTCGAGCTGGACCTCGTCGAACCCCTTGTCGGCCAGGTCGGCGGCGATCGCGGCCAGGTACTCGCCCACGCCGGGGGCCGAGGGGTCCAGCCAGATGCCGCCGCCGTTGTCGGTCCAGGGCTTGCCGCTGGCTGCATTCTTCACCGCCAGCTCGGGGCGCGCCGCACCGAGCGTGTTGTCCTTCATCGAGACCACGCGCGCGATGGTGTAGATGCCGCGCTCCTTGAGCTTGGGCAGGAGCTTGTCGAGCTCGAAGAGCGGATGCTCCATGACCGATCCGACCTGATGCGCGATCGGCAGATCGGTCGCCCAGTACAGGTTGCCGTCGGTCTCCTTCACGTCGATCACCATGGCGTTGATCTCGGTTCGGTCGATCAGCTTGAGCATCTCATCAAGCCGACCTGCTGCCTCGAAGACTGAGGCAGGTGCGTACAGGGCATGCGCCTCGAACGGCTCGAGCGCCACATCCTTTGTCATCTGCTCATCGATCGGGATCTCGCCCAGCCGGAAGCCTGGCATCTTGTACACGAGGGTCCCCTTCTCGGGGACAGCCGGCAGCTCGTATCTGCCCTGCGCGTCGGAGCGCGCCGCGGCCGCACCCCCGTCGACGAAGATCCGAGCGCCCGCGACGGGCTTGCCCTCGCCGTCGGTGACGACGCCACGCACCACGTTCGAGCGCATCTCGATGCGGAGATCGCCGCTGGGCGGGACCGCCCCTTCTGCCGCATCGAACCCGGCCGCCGACGCACTGACCCGAGCGCCCCGGAGCGCGCTGACGGTGGCGTTCCCGTCCTTCCCTGTCGCGACTTTCGTGCCGTCGATTCGCAGCTCGGCCCCGGCGATCGGCGCGCCGCTGCCGCGCGCCAGCGCGCTGACGGTGAGCTGACGCGGCTGCTCGGGCGTGGGTGGAGGGGTCGGCACGAAGGGGAGGCTCGTCTCACCACACGCGGCGAGGAGCAGCAGGATCGCAAAGCCGGTGGCAAGGTGGCGAGCGCCCGCCAGCCGAACTGTCGTCATCCGCCTCGTCGTGCCGCTCAACGATCGGTGGCGGCGGGGGCCGCCGCCGGCCGCGAGGTGCCGGCACGTGCCGCGGCGCGAAGCGCCTCCACCACCTGACCCAGAGGGCCTTCGGCACCGTACAGGGCACTGCCGGTCACGAGGAGATCTCCCCCGGCGGCGTGGGCCGCCCCGATCGTCTCGAGCTTGACGCCGCCATCCACCGCGATCGGCAGCGCGAGGCCACGCCGATCCGCCTCGTCGCGCAACCACGCGAGCTTCGGGAGCACTTCGGTGATAAACGCCTGGCCGCCGAACCCTGGATGCACCGTCATCACGAGCAGCAGGTCCACCGTTCCGAGATACGGCACCACCACTTCCGCTGGCGTTTCGGGGTTGAGGGCGATGCCGGCCTGCCGGCCGGCCTGCCGAATGGCGTCGATCACGCGCTCCGGCTCGTCGTCGGCTTCGAGGTGGAAGACGATCAGATCGCTTCCGGCCTGCACGAACCGCTCGATGTAGCGGAGCGGCTCGCGGATCATCAGGTGGCTGTGGAAGGGCACGCTGGCGCGCGGCCGGAGCGCCTCGACGACGACGGGTCCGAAGCTGATGTTGTCGACGAAGTGACCGTCCATCACGTCAAGGTGGATCGAGTCGACTCCCGCTGCGACGGCTCGCTGGATCTCGCTCCCCAGCCGGGAGAAATCGGCGTTCAGGATGCTGGCGCTGATCTGGGGCACGCCGGTCACAAGACTCCGACCGTATCGGGGCTGAGCCGTGCCGGACGAGCCCGTGGGAGCTCCCTGCCGGCGAGCTGCGCGTGGAGCTGCCCGCAGGCGGCATCGATCTCCCGGCCACGCGTGTCGCGTACCGTAGCGGTCACGCCGGCTCGGCGCAGGGTGGCGCTGAAGCGATCGATCCGGAGGCGGGGTGAGCCGCTCCAGCGCGAGCCGGGGGTCGGGTTGAGCGGAATCAGGTTGACATGGCTGCGCCAACCGGCGGCGATGGCCGCCAGCCCAGTGGCCTGCTCCTCGCCGTCGTTCATGCCGTCGATCATCACGTATTCGAGGCTCACCCGACGGCCCGTCCGCTCGGCGAACGCCCGACCCGCGCCGATCAGCGCCTTGATCGGCCATTTGCGGTTGATGGGCACCAGCTCGTCGCGAAGCGCGTCGGTCGAGGCGTGGAGGCTGATCGCCAGGTTCACCTGCGGCAGCTCGTCGACCATCCGCTCGATGCCGGGCACCACGCCCGATGTGCTGACGGTGATGTGGCGTGCGCCAATTCCCAGACGGCCCGGATCGTTCAGGAGGCGGATGGCGGCGAAGACCCGATCCGTATTGTTGAGCGGCTCACCCATTCCCATGAAAACGATGTTGTAGTGCCGGCTCCGAGCGCCAGGCCGCCAGTCAGCGCCCAGAGCCTGCCATGGGGGCCGATGCCAGTGCAGCACCTGGTCCACGATCTCTGCCGGGCTCAGCTGCCGGCCGAACCCCGCCTGCCCGGTCGCGCAGAAGGGGCAGCCGACCGCGCACCCCGCCTGGCTCGAGATGCAGATGGTGGTGCGCTCCGCCGCGGTGCCCCGCGATGGATACCGCATCAGCACCGACTCCACGCGCTGCCCGTCGCGCAGCTGGTGGACCGCCTTGGCGGTCAGGCCGGCGTCTGCGGTGATGACGTGGCTCGCGGCGAGGCTGCTGAACGAGAACGCATCGGCCAGATCGCGGCGCAGGGGCATGGGCAGATCGGTCAGGTCTTCGAAGCCGGCCACCTCGGATCGGCCGAGGCCGAGCAGCACCTGGCCAGCCCGATACGCGGGCTCGCCGCGGGCCGTGAGCCACGCGGCGAGCGCATCAGGGGTAACCTCGCTGATCGCCGGGGTTGCCCCGGCGAGCGGCAGCTCAGTCACGGCGTCCCATCAGGATGAACAGGTAGTAGAGGAAGGTGAGCAGCGCGGTGAGGGCCGCGGCAACGTAGGTCCAGGCCGCCGCCTTCAGAACTTCGCGCGCACCATCCTGGCGCTCCCCCGCCATTCCGAGGCTGTCCACGAAGGCGAGCGCCTTCCCCGATGCGCCGATCTCGACCGGCAGCGTGACGAAGGTGAAGACGACCGCCGCGCCGAACGCGATCAGCCCCAACCAGGCGAGGCCCAGGATGTTCAGGAAGAGGCCGCCGAAGAGCAGCCATGGACCGATTCCGGAGCCGAACTGGACCACCGGCACGATCGCCTGGCGGACGCTCATCCACGGATCGTGCTGGCGGTCCTGCAGCGCATGACCGACTTCGTGCGCGATCACCGCGGCGGCCGCAACCGAGAGCTGCGGGCCTCCCCCGGGGAGCGCAATGACTCCCCGCTGCGGGTCGAAGCTGCCGAGCTCCGGACGTCCCGAGACGGCAGCGCTCACCCGCAGCACCTTCCCGCGCGGGTCGTAGTGATCGGTCAGCTGGCCGGGCACCGGCTCGATCCGAACCTCGGTGAGCCCCTGCCGATCGAGCAGGCGGCGGGCAAAGTCGAACGGCTCGAGGTCGATCCGGGAGTCCACTTTCGACCATTTTGCGTAGGTAGATTTGACGCGCCACGCCGCCCATCCGGTGATGGCGATGCCCGGCACGAGCACCACAGCGACGTAGAGCAGGATGCTTCCCGTGTTGATCTGCCACCTCCTTCAGACGGCCGATCGAGTATAGCCGAGGCACCGTTGCACCTCGGTTACGGACCGATGAAGCCTCCCACATCTACGGCACGCGACCTGCGGGTACGATCCTGTTATCGCAAGCACATCACGACGAGAGGCAGACCGACATGAACCTGCGTGAACGGTTCCAGCGGAACCTGGACGAGGCCGACAACCGAGGGCGTCGCGGCCTGGCTCGCGGAGGCGATCGGGCCCGGGC
>JALYTG010000141.1 GCA_030854405.1 Chloroflexota bacterium
ATTGTGCACGACCGAAGCCTCACGCCTGCGTGCTTCGCGGCGTTTCAGCAGGCGATGGAGAAGCCGGTCAAAATGGGCTCGTGAGCCTCTCGCCGCAGCGACGCCGAGCTTCGACGCCGGCGATCGTGATCGCCCTGCTGATCGTCTACGTGGTGTGGGGCTCCACCTACCTCGGAATCGCGCTCATGATCGAGACGCTGCCGCCGCTGCTGGCCGCGGGCGTCCGCTACCTCAGCGCGGGTCTGCTCCTGACGGGACTGGTCTACCTCTGGGCGCGCGTTCGCAGGGCCGATCCTCCCGAGCGGCCGACTCGGCGCCAGTGGGGCTCCGCCTTCGTCATCGGGACCCTGCTGCTGCTAGGCGGAAACGGGTTCGTGGTGCTCGCCGAGCAGTTCATCCCGTCGGGCGTCGCAGCAGTCGTGATCGCCACCGTGCCGATCTGGCTGGCGGTGTTCGATGCGCTTCTGACCAGGCGACGTCCGAGTCGGCTGGTGATCGGAGGGCTGGCGGCCGGCCTGATCGGGGTCGGGGTGCTGCTGGCGCCGGTCGGAGGGCTGGACAGAATCAATCCGCTGGGCGTTGGCCTCGTCTGCATCGCGGCGATCTCGTGGGCAGCAGGCTCGCTCTACGCTCGCAAGGCAGAGATGCCGCGCTCCGGCCTGCTCGGGTCCGGGATGGAGATGTTCGCCGGCGGCCTCGTGCTGGCGATCGTGGGCTCGCTGCTCGGGGAGATCGGCCAGGTCGATGTGGCGTCGATCTCGCTCCGCTCGGTGGCGGCGGTCGGCTACCTGATCGTCTTCGGCTCGGTGATCGCCTTCAGCGCCTATGTCTGGCTGCTCAAGCACGTGCCCGTATCGACCGTCGGAACATACGCGTACGTAAACCCGATTGTGGCGGTGGCCCTCGGCGCGATGGTGCTCGGGGAGTCGATCACGCTCCGCACCGGCGTCGCCGCTGTTGTGATCATCGCGGCAGTGATCGCGATGGTGAGCGGCCGCCCGCGTCCAGCCGGAGAGCCGGCAGCCGAGGTTGATGCGTCACAGCGGGAAGTTGAGCCGCGATCGGTTGCCCGGGCAGTCGACTGACGATGCCTGCCATCGCCGAGCCCCCGATCACGGTCGCCTGCCTGGCCGAGCCCGGCGGCTGGCGCTGCGACGTGCGGGTGGGCGACGACGAAGCCGCGACCGACCACGTCGTCGTGCTCGACCATGCGGCGCTCCGCGACCTGGCTCCGGTCGGGGCATCGCCCGAGGAGCTGGTCCTCGAGTCGTTCCGATTCCTGCTCGAGCGCGAGCCGCGAGACGCCATCCTGCGGCGCTTCGAGCTGTCGGTGATCACGCGCTATTACGCCGATTACGAGGAGGCCATCCGCCGCCGCCTGGGCGGAGCCGGCATCGGTCAGTAGGAGACGTCCGAGGCTTCGAAGACGCGCTGCAGGACGTAGTGCCCGTCGGTCTCCGGGTCGGTCAGGGAGGCCTGTGCCTGGTCCAGCA
Organism: Chloroflexota bacterium; assembly: GCA_030854405.1. The sequence goes on from JALYTG010000141.1 coordinate 1,494, forward strand.
TAATGTATGGATGCAGCCTCACCTGCACCAGCTGGGTGCCGCGGAAGGTGAGCTCGGGCAGCATCCCCTCCTGGGTCTGCTGGCTCCACGACTGGCCGAACAGGAAATTGCCGTGGCCCAGGACTGTGAAGTGCAGCCCCTTCGCGTCCCGGGTGAAGCCGATCTCCGCCGCCTCGTGCGGGCCGGAGCCAAGGATCTGATCGCAGCCGGCAGCGAGGAAGAGCTTCTGCATATCGAGCTCGGCCGGGATGAACTGGGTCCGATACTCGGGGTAGCCCCATTGCGGCATGCAGATCACGACGTCGGCGACGCGACGCGCCCGCGCCACCGATTCGCGCACATTGGACTCGTTGATCCAGGCCACTCCAGGCTGGTTCGGCCCGGCCTCGAGGACGCCCTTGACGATGTTCCAGCCGACCACCGCGAAGCGCACCCCGTGCACGTCCACGACGGCAGGCTCGAGCGCCTGATCGAGGTTCGCGCCGGCTCCTGCGTGCTTGATGCCCGCCTCGTCGAAGTGACGGATCGTCTCGAGGAGCCCGTTGGCGCCCTGGTCGGTGACGTGGTTGGCGGCCAGCGTCACCACGTCGGTGCCACCGGACTTCATGAAGCCGAGGACGCGGGGATCGATTCCGAAGACGAGGCCGTCGTTGACCTTCCAGTTGTCGACGACCGGGCACTCGAAGTCCTGCACCGTGATGTCGGCGCCGCCGATCAGCTTCCAGACCGCCCCGTCGTTGCCGGTCGGCACGGCATCGACGATATTGAAGCCGTCGCCCGCGTTGCCCGGCCCGATGGGGTTTGGATAGATGCGCTGATATGCCGCCGTGCCGCCGCCGAAGACGTACTCCCAGCCCTTTCCCAGGGTGATCGCTTGGTAGGCCACCCCGCGGTCGGGGCAGCTCTCGCCGACCGACATCAGGGTCCGGACCTCGCCGGCGTCGTAGGCGGTCCATGCCGCCCAATCCTCGGGCCGGTCCGGGGTGGTCACGTGGAAGACGAGCGGGTAGGCCTTGGAGCGAGCTTCCGCATTCCCGAACAGGTCGGCTCCGTCCACCGGCAGCACCTTGACCTTCGGCTCGACCAATCCCGCCGGCAGGAGCGCGAGGATGTTCGGCGCCGCCGCGACCGCATCCACGATCTGGTCGGCCGGGAGGCAGGGAGGCCCGGCCTTGGTCGCGGCCCACTCATCGAGGCCGCACGGGACCGTGACCTGGTTCGCGAGGAGGGCAGCCTGGTACTCGTCCACGGTGATCTGGGCCTTGAGATTGGTGAATCCGGTCACGACGGCGAGCGGAAACTCGAGTGTCGCCTGCGGGGTCGGGGCCGCCGTCGATGTCGGCTCGGTGCTGGCGGGTGCCGCCGGCAACGACCCCGCCGAGCCGGGGGAGCCGGACGGAGCGGGGGGTTGGCTGGTGCAGGCTGCCAGAACGAAGCTGGCCGTCAGAAGGAGAGCGGGGAGGCGGCGTGGCAGCATCCGGCGGATGGTAGCCGACCGAACGGCAGTGAGGCCGCCGGCGCAGCGGCGATGGCTGCGGCGTATCATCGTGCGCCCATGGCCACTGACGAACGAGCCGCCCTTGCCTTCGGGACGGGGATCTCTGACGATCACGACGACGGGGTCCGCTGGGTCGACTACGCGAACATCAGCTGGAACCCCGTCTTCTGCAAGCGCTGCGATATCTGCGTCGACATCTGCCCCAAGCAGACGCTCGTCCTGCGCAACGAAGCGATCATCGAGGAGGAGAACTGCATCCTGTGCGGCCTCTGCGAGCGCTACTGCCCCGATCTGGCGATCGAGATGATCCCGTCCGCCGTGCGGGCGTACGCCGCCAAGGGCAAGAGCTCCACCGACTAGACCGATGCGCAAGCTGAGCCAGGGGAACGAGGCAGTCTTCCGCGGTGCATTGGCCGCCGGCGCCAGCTATTACGCGGGCTATCCGATCAGCCCATCGACCGAGATCCTGAACGTCGCCTCCGGCTGGGCGGTTGAGCACCCCGAGTTCCAGTTCCTGCAGGCCGAGGACGAGATCGCCTCGGCGAACGCGGTCATCGGGGCCAGCCTCGCTGGGGCGAAAGCCTTCACGGCGACGAGCGGACCGGGGTTCAGCCTCATGCAGGAAGCGATCGGCTACGCTCAGAAGGTGGGCGTGCCGTCGGTCTTCGTCAACGTCCAGCGTGTCGGGCCGGCGACAGGCATGCCGACGATGCCCGGGCAGGGCGACCTGATGCAGGTGCGCTACGGAAGCACCGGCGACTACACGCCCATCGCCTTTTACCCGAACGGCGTCGCCGAGGCGTTCCGGGTCGCTGTCCACGCCTTCAACGCCGCCGAGGAGTCCCGCTCGCCGGTGGTGGTCCTCTCAGATACGTTCGTCGCACACCTCAACGAGGTGGTCGACCTCGACGAGCTGGCGGCATCGATGCAGATCGTGCCGCGGGAGCTTGCGCCCCTCGGGCGGCATCAGCCCGGGCAGCCGCGCTTCTTCGCCGGGGTGCTGATGTACGAGCACGGCCCGAACGCGGGCGAGCCGGCCACCGCCGACGCGGACGAGTATCTGCGCCAATACTACGAGGCCAAGCACCGCCATCTGGAAGTGGCGGGTCGGTACGCCCTGTACGAGCATGGCTGGAAGGTCGATGCGCGGGTGCTGATCGTCTGCTACGGGATCGTGTCGCGCGTGGCGGCGCCGCTGCGCGACGAGTACGCCCTCTTCCGGCCGATTCGCATCCACCCGATCCTGGGCGACGAGCTGCGCGCGGTCGCCGACCGCTATGAGCAGATCGTGGTGATCGAGGCGAACGACGGGCAGTACGCCGACCTGGTCGAGCTGGCCGTTCATCGCGAAGTGAAACGCGTCCCGCTGCTCGGTGGGCGCATCTCGCTCGAAGCGGTCCGCGACGGACTCGCTCGGGTGCTTGGCGGAGGTCCGTCTGAGCCGCCGGTGCCGCGGGCGCCGACCGAGCGCGTTGCGCCCTCGCCGCTGGGAGCGGGCTGATGCCCGAAGCGCCGATGGCCGAGCTTGGCTTCAAGAAGAACCTGAAGACCGATCTCTTCCCGACGATCTGGTGTCCGGGCTGCGGGATCGGCACGATCATGATCCAGCTCGCCATGGTCCTCGATGAGATGGGCCTCGACGAGACGAACACGATCATCGTGACCGGCATCGGCTGCACCGGACGGATGGGCAGCTATCTGCAGTACGAGAGCGTCTACACGCTCCACGGCCGCACGCTCCCTGTCGCGGAGGCGATCAAGGCGGTGCGCCCGGAGATGCACGTCATCGTCGTCGCCGGCGACGGCGACACGGCCAGCATCGGCGGGAACCACTTGATCCACTCGATCCGGCGCAACGCCCGCGTCACGGTGCTCTGCAACAACAATGAGATCTATGGCCTGACCGGAGGGCAGACGGGTCCCACCACCCCAACCGGCACCAAGACGCTCTCGAGCCCGGGCGGCAACCCGAACACCCCCATCAACCTTCAGGCGATCGTCCGCTCTTCGCCGCATGCGGTCTACGCGAAGACCACCGTCTACCACCTGCTCCACATGCGCAACGTGATGCGCGAGGCGATCGAGCACGACGGCTTCAGCCTGGTCGACATCACCAGCCAGTGCATCGAGAACAACGGGCGGCGAATCGGCTTCGCGTCGGCCAACGAGATGCTCAGCTTCTACCGCAAGACCTACAAGCGGGCCGCCAAGGGCGCCGAGATCCTGAACCCATTCGAGATAGGGATCCTATATCCAACGACCGATGGGGCCGCATCGAATGGCAATGGCACGACCACCACTCCCGAGCGCCCCTCGGCTCTGCCCGAACAACCTTCCGGACCGATGAACTCGGCGACCGACTCGCCGGGGGCCGCGGCCGCCAGTGACGATGCCAGGGCCCAGCGGCGCGCCGAGTCGCAGCAGCGCGCCGCTCTGATGGCGCAGCTCGACGGCAATGTGAAGCTGCGCGTGGCGAAGGGCGAGCTCACGCTGCTCGAGGCGTTCACGCAGGCCGGCCTCGAGGTGCCAGAGGCGCTCCGAACCGGGGCGAGCGCGCCTGCCGCGGCGCCGGTCCCACCGTCGGATGTCGCGACCGATGCCAGAGACGCGCGACGAGCCGAGGCGCAGCGCAAGCTCGCTCTCATGCAGCGCCTGCCGTCTGAGCTGAAGCTGCGAGTCGCGAAGCGCGAGATCGGCCTCGAGGAGGCAGTGCGGGAGGCGGGGATCGAGCCGGACGGATCGGCCTGATGGCGACCAGGATCGCCCTCGACGGGGTTGGCGGGCAGGGAGTGCGGCTGATCGCGGGCGTGCTCGGGGCGCTGCTGGCGCGGATGGGCAAAGAGGTGACGATCCTCTTTGATTACGACTCGAGCGTGCGAGGCTCGATGTCCGACGCATTCGTGATCTTCGACGATAAGCCGATCGAGAATCCGGTGGTCGAAGAGGCGGACATCATGCTGAAGCTCGCCGACAAGGGTCACCTCCGGATCCGCGGCCGCATGGTGGTCACCGATCTCGGCCTTGGCCTCCCCGGGCAGGAGCAGATCCCGTTCGGCAGCCTGGGCAGCCAGCACTTCGGAAAAGAGCTGTTCGGCAACATGATTGCGCTGGGCCGCCTCCTGCGCTTGGCCGAGGTCGAGTTCGATGAGACGGCGATTCGCGAATCTCTGCCGCAGCGCTTCGTCGAGGACAACGTGGCGGCCATCCGCTACGGCTACGACCTGACGCCCGACGACATCGCGCGCCTCGCCGCCGACGCTCCACCCTCGCGCTTCGAGATGAACGACGCTGCCGTCGTTCAGCGATCGTGAAGCGGCGCGGCTGTTCAGCTAGGCGGCCGCGAAAAGAGAGCCGACGATCGCCTCGACGCGCGTGACTTCCGGCGAACTGAGCCGCCGCAGCGGTGCGCGGACGTCGGGTCGGATCGGCACGCCGCGGTTGGCCAGCGCGACTTTGATGGCGCTGACGAATGGCTGGGCCTCGAGCGCGGTCCGCAGCTCCGTCAGGCGCCGCTCGCCATCCGGCGTTGGGTGGTCCACGACGGCACGCAC
>JALYTG010000142.1 GCA_030854405.1 Chloroflexota bacterium
GAGCTGGCGCATCAGCCGCCGGCGCCACCACCGGCTGCTCAGCAGCCTCGAGCGGCGCGGTGGCCGCTTCCGGCTCGGCGCGCACCGTCTCCGCGGCCGCAACGGCCGACTTCGGCGCAGCAAGGATTCGCGCCTCCTCGCCCCCGACACCGAGGATTCCCCGGCTCCCCTGGGCGAGGATCTCGATGTCCAGGTCGCCAAGGTCCGAGGTGAACTCCTTCATGGCGGAGCGGATTGCTTCTTCTACATTCTTGCCCGTGAACTCGCGGAAGGTCATCGTTTTCGGCCTCGTGCTCTGCGGCCGCCCGAGCGCCGGTTCGCGGATCGGCCCGCAGAACTGTTGGCGCGGTCAGGACGGGGATTGGATTGGCGGGCGGGAACCGTTACCTCTTCGCGAACCGGCGCCAACTGGCGCCGCTGCCCAGCCGCGAGCTTGCTCGCCGGCGCTGGAGCGAATGGCGGACTCCAGCCGAAGATCGGGAAGAGATTGCCCCAACCCATGATCAGGAACTGCTGAGTGACCAGGTACGCGGTGTAGACGATCCAGTAGAGGATCAGCCCGCTCGGGAAGACTCCACCCCATACGACGGTCAGCAGCGGGAAGGTGTACGTCATCGAGCTGGTGAGGCTGGAGGTGGGATCGTCGGGGTTCGGCAGCGGGCTCGTCATTTTGACCTGCACGAACTGGAGTACCGCGGCGATCACGGCCAGGAACGAGAGCGGGAAGCCGGTGCCCGGGATCAAGACCGAGAAGACATGGTCGATCTGCGCCAGGTCGAGGTTCAAGAGCCAGGCGACCTGGGTGTTGATCGGGTCGTGCAGCTGCAGCGGCGTGATCAGCTGGCAATTGAGCGGCAGGAAGTGGGTGAAGTCGGGGATGCTGAACTGGGGCAGGTTGCAGGCCCCGTCGATGGGCGCCCGGAAATGGGTGGCATCGATGCTCGAGATCCCCGGCAGCGCCGCTTTGAGCTTTGCGAAGTCAGGTGACGAGACCTTGTCCGCGGCGAGCGTGACCACATTCGAGGCGCGGATCAGCGCCTGGTAGAGCGCGAACAGGATCGGCAGCTGCAGGACGACCGGCAGGCAGCCGCCCGCCGGGTTGACGCCGTGCTCCTTGTAGAGCGCCATCGTCTCTTCCTGGATCTTGGCCCGGTTGCCCTTGTGCTTGCGCTGGACCTCGCGGATGAGCGGCTGCATCCGCTGCATCTCTTTCTGCGAACGGATCTGCCGCACAAAGAGCGGAGCCAGGATGGTACGAATCACCACTGTGAACACGATGATCGCCAGCGCGAAGTCGCTGAAGAGGAGCCGGAAGAACAGGATCAGCAGGTTGAAGAGCGGCAGGAAGAAGATGTCCCACGGCGGCGTGAAGTGCTCGATCCCCAGAAAGCCCTGGGCGATGATCGGAATCAAGGCGCGGTCTCTCTAGCGGACAGGGTCATAGCCGCCGGGATGGAAGGGATGGCAGCGGCCGATGCGCATGGCGCCCATCCGGGCGCCGCGGAGGAGCCCGTAGCGCTCGATCGCCTGGTAGGTGTACTCCGAGCAGCTCGGCGTGTAGCGGCAGCTGGGTGGCAGCCAGAAGGTGAGCCAACGATACGCGACAATCAGTCCCAGCCCGATCTTCTTCATTACCCGATATCCAGTCGCCGGAGCAGTGAGCCAAGCGCCTCTTGCAGCTCGGCGTAGGTCGCCCGACCGGCCTCCGGCCGCGCGATCAGTAACAGATCCCAACCAACTCCGAGATCCGATCGGCGCGCTCGCATCAGCTGCCGCAACCGTCGGCGGACCCGGTTTCGCTCCACCGCCCCACCGATGCTCCGCGGCGTCGAAAGGCCGAGGCGCGTCTGCGGTCCATTGGTACGCAGCGCTCGCACAACGAGGAGCTGATTCGATCTTGCGATTCCCTGACGCCCAAGAGCGGCGAAGTCGGCTTTGCGGCGAAGCACCGGAAAGACGGGCATCTGCAGCCCTCTGCGCGTCAGACAGTCAGCCGCTTGCGTCCCTTTGCCCGACGACGAGCGAGCACGCGGCGGCCACCTTTGGAGGCCATGCGAGCCATGAAGCCATGCTCGCGCTTTCGAGCGCGCTTCTTGGGCTGATAGGTCCTCTTCATGGCTGCGTGCCGGTTCCTCGTTCCAGTCCTTCAGCGATGCGGGGCCCAGACACACAAACGGCTGGCGTCTCGCCAGCCTCCACGCGCTCGGTCAAACGGTTGGCCCATTTCGCTCTTCTGAGCGATTCTACTGATGCTCGACGGAGAGTGTCAAACCCCCCGGGCCTCCCCTGCGGCGGGAATCGTTGCCCGCAGATTCGAGGGGCTGCTATATTGGCCGGACCCCGCGGCACGGACCTGTATTCGAGGTCTCCGCGCGTCGCAGCAGGACTCATCCAAACCCTCGGCGAGAAGCCGCAAGACCTCCGGAGAACGTCTGTTGATGGATGCGAAGCAGGTGTGGCGTGCCGCCCTCGGCGAGCTGCAGGTCTCTCTCTCCCCCGCCAACTTCGACACTTGGCTGAAAGACACCTCGCTCGCGGAGATCGAAGAGAACCGCTATCGGGTCGCGGCACCCAACGGCTTCGCTCGAGACTGGCTGGACAATCGGTATCGGCCGTTGATCAGCCAAACGCTCGCCCGGGTGGTGGGCGGATCGGTCCAGATCGAATTCGTGGTCGCCGATGCGCCGGGTCCCGTTCCTTTGCAGGTCGACGAGGACCGGCAGATCACGCTTCCACCCGCCTCCGCCGGCGGCAACACGGTCAACCTGAACAGCCGCTACACCTTCAGTAATTTCATCGTCGGGTCGGCCAACCGCCTGGCGCACGCCGCGGCACTCTCGGTCGCCGAGCGGCCGGGCCACGCCTATAACCCGCTCTTCCTGTACGGCGGGGTGGGCCTCGGCAAGACCCACTTGATGCACGCCATTGGCAACTCCGTGGCGGCAAAGTTCCCGCGCAAGCGAATCGTATACGCCACGTCCGAGAAGTTCACGAACGACTTCATCAACTCTATTCGCGAGCAGAAGATGGAGGACTTCCGCAGCCGATACCGCCGCATCGACGTCCTCCTGATCGACGATATCCAGTTCATCGCCGACCGAGAGCGGACCCAGGAGGAGTTCTTCCACACCTTCAACGCCATCCACGAGGGCGGCAAGCAGGTGGTTCTCAGCTCGGATCGACCGCCGAAGGCGATTACCACCCTGGAGGAGCGCCTGCGCAGCCGCTTCGAATGGGGCCTGATCGCGGATCTGACGCCTCCAGACCTCGAAACGCGCATCGCCATTCTCCGTTCGAAGGCCGAAGACCAGCTGCACCTGATCCCGTCGGAGGTGATCGAGTTCATCGCCCGCAAGGTGGTGAGCAACGTTCGTGAGCTCGAGGGGGCGCTCAACCGGGTCGTGGCCTATGCCTCGATGAGCGGCATGCCCGTCAACATCGAGCTCGCCAGCGCGGTCCTCTCCAACGTCATGTACAACCCGCGCAAGCGCTCGATCACCCCGCAGCGCATCGTGCGGGCGGTAGCTGACTACTACGGGGTCAACCTGGATCAGCTGCGAAGCAGCAAGCGCGACCGGGCGATCGTCGTGCCCAGGCAGATCGCCATGTATCTGATCCGCGCCGAGACCGACATTTCGCTGCTGCGGATCGGTGCGGAGCTGGGTGGGCGCGACCACTCGACGGTCCTGCACGCCTGCGACAAGATCACGCGCGAGCTGGCCGAGAATGACGAGATGCGACGCGAGATCAGCGCCGTGCGCGAGATGATCTACTCGGAGTGACGATAAAGATCTCGCAACGAATGCGCGGATTTCGTGGATAACTGCCCCGATCTGGTGGATATCCTCCGGTCGATGTGGACAACTAGGGGAGGGCCGGCCGTTGGGCGGTGGCACTTCTCCACTCAGGGCAATTCCCGATCTACCGGCGGTACGACGTGAGGTGGCAGCTATCCACCTCTCCTGCGCCACTTATCAGCACCCAAACTGAGCACGGTTGAGAAGGGCCGTCCACACCATCCACAGCCCTACTAAGGGCTACGACGAGCAGGTATTCTTTCTCCAGTTAGAGAGAAGATGGTAAAGAGTTGGCAGGCATGAACGTCTCGGTGATGCAGGAGAGCCTGGCTCACGGTCTCCAGGTAGTGAGCCGCGCGGTAAGCAGCCGAGCCACCCTGCCGGTGCTCGCCAACGTTCTGCTGAAGACCGAGAACGCCGGGCTGAAGCTGACCGCCACCAATCTCGAGATCGGGATCAACTGCTGGGTGCCGGGCAAGATCGGCGAAGAGGGCGAGATCACCGTCCCCGCTAAGCTGATCACCGACCTTGTCGCATCGCTTCCCAACCAGCGGATCGACCTTCAGCTCTCACCAAAGGATCGAACCCTCAAGCTCACCTGCGGCAACAACCGGGCGAGCATCAAGGGGATCGACGCCGAAGAGTTCCCGGTCGTTGCGGCTATTGGTGAGGCCGCCTTGACGAGCGTCGACGCCCGCGTCCTGCGCGAGGCGCTCTCCGAGGTGGTATTCGCGGCGGCAAGCGACGAGAGCCGGCCGATCCTCACCGGTGTGCTGACCAAGTTCGCTGGCGATACCCTGACCCTCGCCGCGGCCGACAACTACCGGATCGCGGTTCGATCCGTGAAGCTCGACAGGCCGGTGCAGCCGGAGCTCTCGATCGTGGTCCCCGCGCGCTCCTACGCGGAGCTGATGCGCGTCCTGCCGGAGGCTGCGGCGGCGATCGAGATCACTGTGACGCCAAACAAGAGCCAGGCCCTCTTCCATCTCGAGGGGATCGACCTCGTGAGCCGCCTTATCGAGGGCCAGTTCCCCAACTATGAGCCGGTGATTCCGACCGGGCATACCTCGCGGGCGGTGCTCGATCGTGAGTCGTTCCTGGCAGGGACCCGGCGGGCCAGCATCTTCGCGCGTGACTCCGCCAATATCGTCAAGATCGAGCTGGGTGGTGAAGATGCGAACGGCTCCGCAGTCTCGATCACGGCCCACGCCGCGGATGTGGGCGACAACGCCGACGCCCTCGACGCCACCGTCGAGGGCTCGGCCACGACCATCGCTTTCAATGCGCGCTACCTGATCGATGTGCTCAGCAATCTCGGCGCCGAGGAGGCCGCCCTGGAGCTCTCCGGCCCATTGGCGCCAGGCGTGATCCGGGGTGTCGGCAAGGACGACTACGTGCACGTCATCATGCCGGTCCGTACCGCGTCCTAGACCGCCGTGCGCCTGACCCGCCTGGCGCTTGAAAACTTCCGCAGCTACGCCGCGGCGGAGCTCCATCTCGACCCCGGACTGACGATCGTTGCCGGCCCCAACGGTGCCGGCAAGACGAACCTGCTGGAAGCGATCTTCGTGGCCATCACCGGGCGTCGCAATCGCGCCAACAGCGACGCGGAGCTGGTCCGGCACGGTGCCGCCTTCGGCCGCGTCCGGTTGGACCTCACGGGAGCGAGCGCGCGTGACACTGCGCGCGTGGAGCTGATCATCCCCGGGGAGGCGGCGCCCGCCGAGATCCGCAAGCGGCTCACCGTGAATGGCGTGGCGCGTCGCAGCTCAACGGTCGGCGAGACGGCGCGCGCCGTCCTCTTCCGCCCTGAGGAGATGCTCCTGCTGGTCGGCGCCCCTTCCGAGCGGCGTCGCCTCCTTGACGGCATTCTGGCGCAGCGCGACCGGCGGGCGGCGCGCGACCTCGCGGAGCTGGCTCGCATCCTCGCTCAGCGCAATGCGCTGCTGCGCGCGATCCGCGCGGAGGAGGCGATGGAGGAGTCGCTCCTCTTCTGGGACGACCAGCTGGCGGAGGTGGGGGCCCGCCTGACCGCGGCGCGGATGGCGCTGGTGGCCGAGCTCGATGCGCGGATCAGTCCCCTGCACGACGCCGTCGCGCCTACCGACGAGCGCGGGGCCGCAGTCCGCCTCAGCTATCACGACAACCTGAAGGAGGCCTGGCCCGGCCGCTCCGAAGGCGCCCTGGAGCAGCTGCCCGACGCCTTCCGGCAAAGAATCCGCGAGGTTCGTCAGAAGGAACTCTGGAACGGCGTCTCGCTCGTCGGTCCGCAGCGCGACGATCTCCGCGTTGAGCTCGCGGGGCGCGACGTCACCGCGCATGCCAGCCGCGGCCAGCAGCGGACCATTATCCTGGGCCTCAAGCTCGCCGAGACGGATCTGCTCGGCGCGGACGAGGCACCGACCCCGATCGTGCTGTTCGACGACGTATTCAGCGAGCTCGATGCAGGCCGCTCGGAGCGCGTGCTGGGCCTCCTCCTGGAGCGGGGACAGGTGATCGTCACTACGGCCGATCCATCCGCCCTGCCCGCCGCACGCCGGCGGGGCGTGCCGATCTGGCAGGTCGACTCCGGGCGGCTGATCGCCACGCCGCGGGTGGCCTAGCCGATGAGCGGCGACGATGCCGGTTCGGCTGTGCGGCGCGCGCTGTTCGACTGGGTGGGCCCCGGAGCGGCTGAGCAGCTCGCG
>JALYTG010000143.1 GCA_030854405.1 Chloroflexota bacterium
GCGCAGCCCCTCCCGGCCCAGCCCGGACTCCTTCACGCCGCCGTACGGCATCGGATCGATGCGCCAGGTGGGCACGTCATTGACGATCACGCCGCCGACCTCCAGCTCGTCGTGCGCGAGCAGCGTCCGCTCCAGCGAAGAGGTGAAGACCCCGCACTGCAGGCCGAAGCGGCTCGCGTTGATCTCCCGCATGGCATCCTCGAACGAATCGACCGCAAAGAGGTTCACGACCGGCGCGAAGACCTCCTCACCGCAGACGCGAGCGTCGCGCGGCACGTCGACGAGCACCGTGGGCGGGTAGAAGCGCCCGTCCGGCTCGCCGCCGGCCAGCGCCCGCGCTCCCCCGACGAGCGCCTCGCGCACCCATTCGTCGGTGCGGCGCACTGCCTTGTCGTCGACCATCGGTCCCAGGTCGGTCGCCGGATCGAGCGGGTCGCCGCTTCGGACGGAACGGACCTTTTCGACGAAGCGCCTCTCAAACTCCGTGTAGATGTCCCGCACCACGTAGATGCGCTGCACGCTGATGCAGACCTGCCCGGCGTAAGCGAAGGCGCCGAACACCAGCCGATTCACCGCCCAATCGAGGTCAGCGGTCTCGTCGACGATCGCCCCGGCGTTGCCGCCGAGCTCCAGGACCACCTTCTTGCGGCCGGCATCGGCCTTCATCTTCCACCCGACCGATGGAGACCCGGTGAAGCTCAACAGCTTGAATCGATCGTCGCTCACCATCCGATCGCCCGTCGGCCGGTCCATGGGCAGCACCGATACCGCCCCCTTCGGCAGGTCGGTCTCGTCGATGTACCGCGCCACGCGCAGCATGACGAGGGGGTCCCTGGAAGGGGGCTTGAGCACAATGCTGCAGCCGGCGGCGATCGCCGGGGCCACCTTGTGCGCCGCCAGATTGAGCGGAAAGTTGAAGGGGCTGATGCCCGCCACCGGCCCGATCGGGTAGCGGCGCACGATCCCGCTCCGTCCGCGGTTGGCGGCGTTCCAGTCGAGCGGCAGCCACTCCCCGGTGATCCGCAGCGCTTCCTCGGCGGCGGTCCGGAAGGTGAGGGCGGCCCGGGTCACCTCGCCACGCGCGTCGCGGATCGGCTTCCCCGACTCGCGTGTCAGCAGCTCGGCCAGCCCGTCGGTGTCGCGCTCGATGCAGGCGGCGACGTGGGCCAGGGCGTCTCGGCGTTGGTAGCTCGCCAGCCGCCGCGTCTTGGCAAAGGCATCCATGGCAGCCACGGTCGCGCGTTCCAGCTCGTCGGGGCCCGCCTGGAAAGTGGTGGCCACCAGCTCGTCGTTCGCCGGGTTGCGCACCTCCAGCCGGGATCGCGCCTGCACGAACTCGCCGGCGAGGTAGATCGGGACGATCGACGCGGCAACTTCGGTGGTCATGCCGGCATTCTAGGCGCCCTCGGCGAATCAGCTTCGAAGCTCAACCGGGACATGGCGCAGATCAACCGCCCGCACGACGATGTCACCCACGATCCGATCGTGGATGCCGCGGCCGAGCCGATTCCGGGCGGTAGACCCGAACAGGGCAACCGCCCACAACAGCGCCACCCCGATCACCACCGACCAGGCGATCGCCCACGGGAGCACCACCGCCGCCACAAGCCCGAAGAGCCCGCCAAGAAGGACCCAGCGCAGGACGGCTTGCCGAAGCGCAAGGCTCGTCCATGTACCTGCCGCCACGACACGCACGCCGACGAGCCGCTGCCCGAGGGTCGCCTGCAGGGTGCGCCAGCCCACCACGAAGTAGATGGCGTTCAGGACGGTGCCAGTGAACGCCTGGAGAACCACGACTGGATGATCGAGCGTCACGCGCAGAGCGCCGGCGTCGTCGGCGTCGAAGCGCAGGACCGGACCCAGGAGCACTCCGATGGCCGCGGTTGCCACGTAGACCAGGGCGGTAACCGCAAGCAGATCGAGCAGGTAGGCGGCGAGCCGCCGCCGCAGCGATGGCCGCAGCCAATCGTGCGACCCGACAACGTCGCCGCTCGGATCCTCAGGTGACGTCACGGCCACAGCCTACAATGCGCTGCCGACGCCGAGACTGAGGGATCCAGGGTGTTTGTCGACGCCAACCAGGTTGCTCAGGGCGATTCGGTCGAAACCGATCTTTGCATCATCGGAGCGGGAGCGGCGGGAATCACGATCGCCCGAGCCCTCGGCGCTGAGCCGATCCGGATCGCGCTGCTCGAGAGTGGCGGCCTCGACTTCGAGATCGAGACGCAGGCGTTCGATGCGGGCCAGAGCGTCGGGCTCCCTTACTTCCCCCTCGATGGGGCCCGCATGCGCTATTTCGGAGGGACTACGAATCATTGGGGAGGAACCTGCCGCCCCCTCGATGACCTGGACTTCACGCGAAGGGACGGCGTTCCGAATACGGGTTGGCCCATCGGGCGCAGCGACCTTGAGCCCTATCGTAAGAGTGCGGCCCACATCTGCGGGCTCCCCTCGGATGAGTGGGACGTCACCGCCTGGCTGGATCAGAGCCCATTCGAAGCTCTGCCGTTCGAGAAACGCGTCGTCACCCGGGTGGCGCAGATCGTCGAGCCGTCACTGCGTTCGTTCGGCAGAACGTATCGCCAAGCGGTCAAGTCGCTCCCAAATGTGACCACCTACCTGCACGCCAATGTGGTCGACATCGTGCTCGACGACAGCGCCAATCGGGCCGAGCGAGTGCAGGTCGCGACCCTCGGAGGGAAGCGCTTCAGCGTGACGGCTCGGTGCTTCGTGCTTGCGACGGGCGGCATCGAGAATCCGAGGCTGCTGCTGGCGTCGCGCAGCCAGCGACCGGCCGGAATCGGGAACGGACACGGCCTGGTGGGACGCTTCTTTCTCGAGCATCCGCGCTTCGACGGGGGCGTTATCCGGCGGCTCACCGAGAGTTTCCACGGCGACTTCTATCAGCCGCACCTTGTCGGCGAGTCGAGGATCCTCGGCTATCTCGGCCTCGATCGAGAGCTGCTGGTGCAGGAGGGCCTGGTGGACGTCCAGCTCCGGCTCACGCCCGAACAGCCCGCCTTCTACGAACGGGTCAAAGACTCGGAAGACGTCGACGCGCTGCGCCGGCTGGTGAACCGAATCCGCAAGGGTTCGGCCAAGGGCGATCTCACTGAGGACCTTGAAACCCTCGCTGACGATCTCACCAGCTGGCGGCGATTCATGGACCCGGGAGCGCCACTTCCGGCGCCGCGGCCTGAGCTGCTCGAGTACATCGCCAACGCCCAGCCGGGCGAGGTCGAGGACCTGCTACCCGAATTCTTCGGCGATGTGGCCGTCTTCGCCTACGGGCAAGCGACCAATGGCATCCCAGCCGACGCGATCCAGCTCTCGACGCGCATCGACCCGGTCCCCAATCCGGATAGCCGCGTGACATTGTCGAACGAGCGCGACGCGTTGGGCATGCCGCGCGTCCAGCTGGACTGGCGCCTGAGCGCGCTCGATCGATCATCGGTTGCGCGCACGCTTGAGATCGTGGGGACGGAGCTGGGGTCGGCAGGTCTCGGCCGGCTGAAATTGCTGTTCGACCCCAAAGATGACGGCTGGCCGGATGACCTCGAAGGCGGGTATCACCATTGCGGTACGACGCGCATGAGCGACGATCCCATCAGTGGCGTGGTCGATCGCGACTGTCGCGTGCATGACCTGCCGAACCTGTGGATCGCCGGGAGCAGCGTGTTCGTCACCGCCGGTTCCGGAACGCCGACGATGACGGTGGTGGCGTTGGCCCTCCGGCTTGCCGATCATCTCAAGGAGGTCCTGCGATGAGGCCGTTCTCGCAGCCCGTGAGCCGACGGCATCTGCTTCGTTGGGCGCTCGCCGCCGGTATCGCTGTGGCCGGCCCCTGGGGCGGCCTCACCTTGCTGGCGAGGCAGAACGGCGCACAGGTGCTCGCCGATCGGCTGCGCGCGCTGCTCCCGCATCGCCTTGCGGCCGCCGCGCTGGGCGTCGCCTACATCGGCACGGTCGAGGGGCCAGCCACTGTGGCAAGCCTGGTGAGCGAGCTCGCCGCTGACCTTGATGGTGGCGTGGAAGGGGCCCTGACCCTCGACCGCGCGGCATTGGCGGCGATGCTCGAGCGGAGCATGCACGCCGACTACGACGCAGGCCGCGTCGTGACCCTGTCCGGCTGGATCGTCTCGATCACCGAGGGGCGCCTGTGCGCCCTCGCCAGCCTCGCCTAGCCATGGGCTGAACGGAAGGGCGCCGCCCGACCAAAGGCCGGTAGTGTCTCAGTTTGAGATCGCTGTTACCCCTCGTCGGTGGAGGCTTCGTACATGCTGAAACGGCTGATCCACCCTCCCTTGGTGAACAACCCGAAGACCAAACCATCGTCGACGCAGAACCCGGGTAGGATTACGTCGACGTGCCGCCGCGCCACCGGCACCGAGCTGTGACGACGCGATCCCGGGGCGTAGCCCTTCTCCTGATCGGCCTGCTCCTCTCGGGTTGTGGGCCCGGGAGCCCCAGCGCCTCGCCGAGCCCTGCCTCGTCGCTCCCCGGCTCGACCTCGGCGTTGCCCAGTGCCTCTGGTCTGGCCGCCTCTAGTACCGGCTCGTCCAAGCCCGTCGGGATTGCGGTCATCGGTCATTCGGGGGCCACCGGGTACGACTCGGATCCGAACCGGCCCGGCGAGGACGTCAAGGCGAACTCGTGGGCGACCGGGACGAATCCGCTGGTCCAGAGCATTTACCTTCGCATGCTCGCCACGAACGCGAGCCTCGAGGGCCACGCGACAAACATCGCCGTCGACGGCTCGAATGTGGCGAGTCTCATCGAGCAGGCCTCGCAGCTCGTCGACAGGACCCCCAAGCCGCAGCTCGTGCTCGTTCAGACGATCGACAACGATCAGAAATGTGACGGCACCGACGGGGCGAATTACGACCCGTACCGAACCAAGCTCACGCAAGCGTTGGACACCCTGGCGCAGGGCCTGCCGGACGCTCAGATCTTCATCGTGAGCCAGTGGGCCGATGTCGAGACCTACGATCGCGTCGTGTTTGCCATCGACCCGAGCCACCTTGCCGGCGACGGCCCGTGTGACACGGTGAACCCGCAGACGATGCAGATCGATCCCGCCAAGGAGGCCTATCTGCAGGGCATGATCGACGACTACTGGGGGATCGTCACAGACGTCTGCGCGCTCCATCCGACCTGTCGCACCGATGGGGGGGCGATGCAGCACTTTGACCTCAAGCCGGAGGATCTGGGCTCCGACCTCAACCATCTCTCCGTGGCCGGACACGCGAAGATGGCAGCGATGGCGTGGGCAGTCCTGAACGGAAGCTGAGGCTGATCTGGACCGTGACCGCTAGGGCCGGGCGAACTGCGCCAGTACCTACCCGGCGGGTAGGGGCTCAATTTGCTTGGAGCGGTAGTGCATCAGTTTGACGGGTGCGGGCCGAGAGGGTCAAGCATGGCCGATGCTCAAACTGAGCCACTACCCAAAGGCCCGGACGCGTCTGCCCCGTCCGGCGGGTACCATCCCGCCGTGAATCCGCTCTACTTGGTGCTAGAGCTGGGGGCCGCCGGCCTCTTTGCGGCCGCCGCGCTCTTCGCCCTGCGACGCGGCCGGCTCCCCTTCCTCGAGCTGGTGAGCGCGGCGGCCTTCGGGCTGTTGCTGGAGGAGGGCGACCAGCTCATCTTCCAGACCTACCACTACGCGCCGGACTTCGTGCTGAAGCTCGATCGGGCGCCGCTGGTGATCGGGCTGACCTGGGCGCTGATCATTGCCGGCGCCATGCGCATCACCGATGCGCTCGGCGTCCGCCGCCGCTACGCGCCATTCGTCGACAGCGTGCTCGCGATCAGCCTCGACCTCGCCTTCGACGCCATCGCCATCCGGCTGGGACTCTGGACCTGGCGCGGCATAAGGCTGACCGATGCCTGGTTCGGCGTTCCGGCCGGCAACTTCTACGCCTGGCTCTTCGTGACCCTGGGCTTCAGCTTCCTGAGCCGATCCCTGCGCCACCGCGCCACAGGCCGGCCGAGCCTGGAGTGGCTCCAGCTGGCGGTGCCCCTGCCGGCCTTCGCCATCCTCCTCGTCGGCCTCGTTCCCTTCAGCATCCTGCGGCCGATCGTGGACCCGAAGCCCGGCGGCGGCCTCGGCATGTTCGCCGTGACACTCCTCGTCTTCGGCGCGATCGCCGCCTACGGGGTGTGGGGTCCCGACCGCGCGCCGCCCGACGGCGCCGGCCGCGCCATGCTCGACCTGCGAATGGCCTTCGCGTCGCGGCTCGCGATCCATCTCTTCTTCCTTGGCGCCCTCTTCGTCATGGGGCTTGCCACGCGGCTGCCGGTCCTGCTGGCGGTTTCGCTCGCGATGCTGATGGTCGAGGCGCCGTTGGCCTGGCTCATCCGTTCGCGCCACGGCGACGCCTCGCCCGGGGTCGCCGACCCCCGGCCCGCTGCCCATGGCGTGGGTGAGCTGCCGTGAAGGATCCGGATCGCGCGTTGGCGGAGTGCGTGGACCATCTG
>JALYTG010000144.1 GCA_030854405.1 Chloroflexota bacterium
GGACATGCCGTACCCGAACCTCGTGGACCGGCGCAGCCGGACCGGCCGCGATGAAGATCTGGGCGACCCGGCGCTGGGGCTGCGCCGCCGCGACCACCCTGCTCGCGAAGTGGGCGCGGTACGCCTCGCGCAAAACCTCGTCTTGGACATAAGCGCGGTACGCATCGCCGGCAACCCCATTAGTGGCGAGCAGCTTCGCGAGCGCCTCATCCGTTCCGCCCGGGACGCGCTCGTCCACCTTCAGCAGGAGATAGCCACCAGCGGTCCGTACCGGCCCGACGATGGCGCCCTTCGCGGCGTTGCCGACATCTTTCGCGTACTCCCCGTAGATTGCGTCGCCGTCGGCGACGAGCCCGATCTTGCCGCCCGCCTGCGCGGTGCTGTCCGCGCTCACCGCGCGCGCAACGGCGGCGAAATCCTCGCCGGCATTCACTCGCTTGAGGGCCGCCGCCGCCGCCTGCTCGGCTCGCTTGAAGTCCGCCTCGGTCGGGGTGGCCGATGGCTGAGAAGCCGTTGACGCGGCCGCCTTCGCCTCCAGCAGGATGATGCTCAACCCGATGCGCTGCGGCCTGGTGCGCCGCTTGGCGATCTCGGCGTCGACCTGCCTTTCGCTGACGACGATGGCGAGCTCTGCGGCACGGCTCCTGAGGACCTGGCCTTCCACGAGTGAGTTCGTCGCGTCGCCGGTCACGCTCGTGATCCGCGCCGAGAGCTGCTGCATCTGCTGCTGGATGATCTGGTCCCGGGCCCCGCCGAGCTGGCTTTGTAGATCGGCCAGCTGCGCCGAACGCTCGGCGGTCAAGACCCGCTCCCGAGCGGCGAGCTGCTCGCGGTCGAAGGCGACTCCCCCGACACTGGCGACAGGGCGGAGATTGGCCTCCCAGAAGGTGCTCCAGGCGGTCGCACCGAAGATCCCGAGGGCCACGGCGATGGCGATCGCGAAGCCGGCGACGATGAGCTGCTGGGTGCGCAGCTCATCCTGCCAGCGGGGTCGGTGCTTACGGTCGAGGACCGGGCGGTTACGGAACGACATACTCGGTGGGATCGTCTCCAGGCAGGACTCGGCAGGGGGTCGAGGCGGGGCGGGGCGCCATCCTAGCCGAAGAGGCCTCGCCATGCCACCGGGCGGGCGGGGAGGCAGCCCAGCTCACTTCGCCGCTGAGGGCGGACGCAGGCCTTCCCGAAGCGCCTCCCAGCGGAGGCGGATCACCATCAGCACTGCCTCGCCGACGATCGATCCGGTCATCTTGGATGCGCCGGCCACACGCTCACGAAAGATGATCGGGACCTGGATGATCTTGGCGCCGCGTTGGTGCGCCCACCACGTCGTCTCGACCTGAAAACCGTACCCGCTGGCCGCCGCCTGGCGCATGCGGATCGACTCGAGCAGCTCGCGCCGCCAGGCCTTGAAACCACCGGTCAGGTCGCGGTACGGCAGGACCAGCAGCGTCCGCGCGAACAGGGTGCCGGCGCGGCTGATCAGGCGGCGGCGCAACGGCCAGCCCACGGTCCCTCCGCCCCGGATGTAGCGCGTACCCAGCACGAGATCCGCATCGCGCATGAGCGGAGTCAGGAGGCGCGGCAGGTCGCGCGGATCGTGGCTGAAGTCGGCATCCATCTGCACCACCGCCGCGGTCTCGGGTCGCTCCAGCACCCACCGGAATCCGTCGCGGTAGGCAACCCCGAGCCCCTGCTTGGCGGGCCGATGCAGAACGCTCAGCCGCGGCTCGCGGGTCGCCAACGTGTCGGCGAGCTGCCCGGTGCCGTCGGGTGAGTTGTCGTCGACCACCAGCAGGCGCCCCTCTGGCAGCGCGGCCAGGATCGCATCGGCAATCCCCTCGATATTTTCGCGCTCGTTGTAGGTCGGGAGCACGACCCACACGCCGCGCCCAGCCGCCAGGCCTACGCGTGGCAGCGCAACGTCCTCGCTCATCCGACGCTAACGGCCGATCCCGACGTACTCGATCCCCGCTGCCGAGAAGCGCTCCGCCTCGAGCGCGTTGCGACCGTCGACGAAGAGCCGCAGCCCGGGGAGGGTCTTCGGATCGAGACTGCTGTACACGCTATGCGCCGCCTGGAGGATGGCGACCTTGATCGGGCTCGGCTCGGCCATGTCGTACGGCTCGAAGCCGGCCTGGCGCAGGTGCTCGGCCCCGAAGAACGGGTCGTGCGCAAAGACCCGTGCGCCGGCCGCTCGCAGCTCGTCGCGGAGGCGAAAGGCGCTGCTGAACGCATCTTCGCGTATGTCCCCGCGGTAGGCGATCCCGAGCAGCAGCACCGCCTGGCCGTCGAGCGAGCCGACCCGATCCTCGACCAGATCGATCGTGTAGCGCGACATCTCCTCGTTAATCTGGCGGGCCAGCGGCGGGATGCGCAGCTCCGGCGCGTCGTTGAAGAGGAAGTGCGGATAGACCGGAATGCAATGACCACCGACCCCAACCCCAGGCTGGTGGATGTGGCTGTAGGGCTGCGAGTTTGCAGCGCCAATCACCTCGAGCACGTCGATCCCGCGCTGCGCCGCGTAGCGCGCGTACTCATTGGCCAGGGCGATATTCACATCGCGGTAGGTGGTCTCGGCCAGCTTCGTCATCTCTGCGGTCTCGGCGTTCGTGACGGCCCAGACCTGGGTCTCCGGCTCGAGTACGGACCGATAGAACTCGACCGCGCGCCGGGTCGACGCTTCGCTCGTCCCGCCGACGATCTTCGGATAGCGCTGGAGGTCGAGGAAGACGCGCCCGACCAGGACCCGCTCGGGGCTGAAGGCGAGGTGAAGGTCGCGATCGATGACGAGGCCGCTCCCCTCGGCAAGCATCGGTCCGAAGCGGTCGCGGGTGGTGCCCACCGGCAGCGTCGTCTCGTACACCACCAGCGCGCCCGGCTGAAGCCCCTTGGCAATCTCGCGGGTCGCCGCGTCGATGGGGCCGAAGTCGATCTGGCGCTGGTCATCGACCGCCACCGGGACGATCACGACCACCGCGTCAGCCCCACGGACACCCTCCGCGTCGTCGGTGGTGGCGCGCAGCCGACCGGCGCGCACCAGCTCAGGCACGCGGTCGATGAGCGTCTGCTCGTCGAGATGCGGCGACTCGCCACGGTTGATCGCCTCCACGATCCAGGCGGCGGTATCGCAGCCGATCACCTCGTGGCCGCGGTGCGCGTACTGGACGGCGAGCGGCAGGCCGATGTGGCCCAGCCCGACGACGGCGATCCTCACGCCAGCGCCTCCTGCAGGGCCGCCCCGGAGATGACCCGACCGCTCGACGCCGCCTCCACCATCTTTCGGGCAAGCAGGAGGGCGATCATCGCATCGTGCGGCTCGACGGGCGAGGGCCCGCCGCTGCGCACTGCAGCCGCGAACTCGCCGAGCTCGACCTCGAGCGGCTCCTGGCGGCGGATCTGACGTCGCGTCATCTCGCCCTCGGCCACGGAGGTGATGGGCGGCCCGGTGTCGTCGGCGCCGCGGTTCTCCCAGGTCAGCGTCGCGTCCGGGTTGGCATAGAAGATGAGGTCCTGGTTGATGTAGTTGACGACGTACATGCCACGCTCGCCTGTGACGGTCAGCGTTCGACGCTTGGTCGGCGTCAGCCAGTTGATGTCGAGGATGCCGATCACGCCGTTGGCGAACTTGATCATGCCGTTGAAGAGGTCTTCGTGGTCGGTATGGATCCGCTGCTCCGTCTCGGCGTACAGCCGTACCGGCTCGCTCCCGAGCAGGTAGCGCATGATGTCGATGTCGTGCGGAGCGAGGTCGACGACCACCCCGACGTCGCGAATTCGCGCCGGGAAGGGGCCCAGTCGGGTCGCCTTGATCTGGAAGATGCGCCCCAGCTCCCCGTCCGCCAGACGCCGGCGCAGCTCGCGAACTGCCGGGTTGAATCGCTCGATATGGCCGACCGTCAGGATGCGGCCGGCATGCTCGGCGGCTGCGATCATCTCCTCTGCCTCGGCCCGGTTCGAGGCGATCGGCTTCTCGACCAGGACGTTGGCCCCGGCTCCGAGGGCGGCGAGCGTGGTGACGAGGTGGAGCGAAGTGGGCGCCACGATGCTGACCAGATCCAGCCGCTCCTCGGCGAACATGGTCGCCGGATCGGGGTAGCCGCGCGCCCCGCGACCGGTCGTTGCGCGACGCATGGCGTCGGGGTCGGGATCAGCGACCGCCACCAGCTCGACGCCCGGCAGGTCGTCGTAGACGCGAACGTGATTCCGCCCCATCATGCCCAGCCCGATCACAGCCGCACGCAGCGGCGTTTCGCGCGCGGCCTCGCTCACGCCGAAGCTGACCCGACGCCGATCGGCCCGAGCTCGGCCGCCGTGGCGTTGACGGCGGCAATCACGCTGTTCACCTCGTCGTCGGTCAGGGAAGGGTGAACCGGGATCGAGAGCACCTCGCCGGTCAGCTGCTCGGTGACCGGGAACCGCTGGTCGCCGTAGCCCAGCGCCACGAACGGCTTCTGGCGATGAACGGGCATCGGGTAGTAGATGGCGCTGCCGACGCCGCGCTCCCGCAGGCGATCGGCGAACTCGTCCCGCCGCTGCACGCGAATCGTGTACTGGTGGAACACGTGCCGAACGCCCGGCCGGACGCTCGGTGTGATGACGCCCTTCAGGTCAGCCCCATAGCGCTCGGCGATCGCGATGCGGCGCTCGTTGTAGCGTGGCAGCTTGGTCAGCTGCGCGAGGCCGATGCTGGCATGCAGGTCGGTCATGCGGAAGTTGTAGCCGAGCACGTCGTGGTGGTATCGGACCTTCATCCCGTGCTCGCGCAGCAGCCGAAGCCGATCGGCGAGCTCGAGGTCGTCGGTCGTCACCATGCCGCCCTCGCCGGTGGTCATGTTCTTGGTCGGGTAGAAGCTGAAGCAGCCAGCCCCCCAACTACCGCTGTGGCGACCGTCGATCGCTGCCCCGTGTGCCTGGGCCGCGTCCTCGACGATCGCCAGCCCGTGCCGATCGGCGATCTCGCCGATGGCGTCCATCTCGGCGGGGTTGCCGTAGAGGCTGACCGGCATGATCGCCCTGGTGCGCGGCGTGATCGCCGCCTCGATCTGCGCGACGTCGATCGTGTAGGTTGCAACGTCGATATCGACGAAGACCGGTCGCGCGCCGGTGAAGAGAATGCTGTTCGCGCTGGCGATGAAGGTGAACGGTACGGTCACCACCTCGTCGCCCGGGCCGATCCCGTAGCCGAGCAGAGCGAGATGCAGCGCAGTGGTGCCGGAGCTGGTGGCGACCGCCTGCGCGACGCCGATGAAGTCTGCGAAGCGCCGCTCGAGCTCCGCAACGCGCGGCCCCTGCGCCAGGGCACCAGCCTCCATCGCGCTCCAGACGAGCTCCTTCTCCTCTGCTCCCATCTGCGGGCGCGCGATCGGTATCACCTGAGCGTCGCCTCCATTGCGCGCCGCCCGAGGTCCGCGCGGCGTTCCACGTATCGTTCCATTGCGGCCACGATCCGCCCGGCGGTCAGGCCATCGCCGTACAGCGGCGGCCGGGCTGCCGGGGTTCCCGACAGCGCAGCTGCGATTGCGCCCGGGAGGTCTGCCGGGGTCGGTGCGAGCCGGTTCCAGCCCGCCCTCACGGTCTCCACCCATTCGGTCTCGGTGCGCAGCGTGACACACGGCACTCCGGCGAGGTAGGCCTCCTTCTGCACGCCGCCCGAGTCGGTCGCCACCAGCGCCGCATTGCGCTCCAGCGCGACCATCTCGACGTACCCCACCGGTTCGGTCGGGATGAGATTCGGCGACAGTGCGATGTCGGCTCGCTCCAGCGTGCTGCGCGTGCGTGGATGAATCGGGAAGATGACACGCCGATCACCGGCAAGCGCACCGATCCACGCGGCGAGGCGGCGCGGGTCATCGACGTTCTCGGCGCGATGAAGCGTGAGGAGCAGGTAGCCGGAGTTCTCGCGCGCGACTGGCGGTAGCCGGCCCTCTGTCCGCTCGGCGGCCCACGCGAAGGCGTCGACCATCACGTCTCCAACCTGCTCCGCCCGGTCGCCCAGCCCCTCGCGCTCGAGGTTCTGCATGGCGGCGTCGGTGGGAGCCAGGAGCAGGTCCCCGAGATGATCCGCGACGACGCGATTGCGCTCCTCGGGCATCGCCAGGTTGAACGAACGCAGCCCGGCCTCCACGTGCGCGAGCCAGGGACGGATGCCGTCGTCGTAGGCGACCTTCGACGCGACGATCGCGGCAGCCAGGGTCGAGTTCGTGTCGCCGTAGACCAGCACCCCGTCGGGCCGATGCTCGAGCACGACCGGCTCGAGGCGGCGCATGATCTCGGAGGTCATGACTGCATGGCTGCCGCTGCCGACGTCGAGGTTGAGGTCGGGCTCAGGGATGTCGAGCTCCCGGAAGAACGACCCGCTCATCGTGTCGTCGTAATGCTGTCCGGTGTGTACC
>JALYTG010000284.1 GCA_030854405.1 Chloroflexota bacterium
CCGGCGTCAGCGGTTTTGTCATCAGGCCGCCCACACGTCTTTGAACAAGCGCAGCCAGTTGCCGCCGAGGACCTTCGCGATGTCCTCATCGCTGTATCCGCGCGCGACGAGGCCCCGGGTCAGGTTGGGGAACTCGTGCACGCCGCTGAACCCTTCCGCCGCCATCGTCTCCCACAGGAAGCCGCTCGGGTACCAGCGCTTGGTCGTCGTCTCCCAGGAGAGCTTCGTGAACGACTCGAAGACGTCGGAGCCCACAGCGACGTGGTCGATGCCGACAAGGTCGATGGCGTAGTCGAAGAAGTCCATAAGGTCGTCCACGTTCGCCCGGACTCCGGCCTTCTTGTGACTGAGCATCGAGTGCGGCGAAAGGCCCACGACGCCGCCACCGGCAGCCATTTCCCTCAACTGCTCGTCGGTGATGTTCCGCTTGCCCGGACCGATGGCCTTGGGATTCGCGTGTGAGTACATGACCGGCTTCGTGGAGAACGCCGTCGCATCGAGCGACGTCCGCTCGCCGGCATGCGAGAGATCGAGACAGATCCCAAGGCGGTTCATCTCCTGGATCGATTGCCGGCCATAGGAGGTGAGGCCTCGATTCTCGGGTTCCATACAGCCATCGCCCAGCAGGTTGCGCTCGTTGTAGGTAAGCTGCGCGATGCGGCATCCGAGCTTGTGGGCGATCGCCCACAGGTACATGTCTGTCCCTACGATGCTGCCGGTCTGGACCCCGAAGATGATCCCGAGCTTGCGCGAGTCCTTGGCCTTACCGATGTCGGCGATCGTCTCGACCTGCATCGTGTTATCCGATCGCGCCTCGAAGAGATCGAGGTAATCCGCGACCTGATCCAGGAACCGCTCGAAGGTGTCCGCGTGGGCCGCCAGCGTCACGTTCAGGACATTCACGCCTGCCTCGAGCGTCCGCTCCACGTGCCCCTTGCCGTCCTTGATCGGCGGCTCCGGGCTCACGATCGAGCTACCGACCGCGTCGATGACGAGGGAGGACCGCTGCAGCTTCTGCGCGCGCCGCTCCTGTTCTTCGGTCAGGTCACGGTAAGACGCTGCGGTCGCGGTCTTCAAGACGATGGATCCCCCTTTCACGCGGGACCGAACGTGGATGCGGAAAACCTATCGCAATCCGGCTTTCACGCCCACATGACGCTACGGTCATGACCCTCGTGCGTGCCTGGGTCACGATCCGAAATATGGAAACCAAAATCAGACCAAACTCTGGCGCCGCCTTGCTGCGCCGACTGATGTTGGTTAGGCACTTCGGTCGGGCGATTGTGACTCTCGTGACGACGTTGAGCATCGCCTGCTCGTCGCCTCTAAGTTCCCCGCCGTCGCCGAGCTCGCCCGGCGCCTCAGGTGGATCCGCGGCGCCCTCGAGCGCTGCCACGGTCAGGCAGTTCGACGCCTGTGTGATCGGCTTGCCCTCTGGCTGGCAGAGCTCCTTCGCGGGCGGGACCACGATGCCTGAGGGCATGCACTTCGGTCTTAGCAACCCTTCGGTGGTGGGAACGAGCGTGTACGGTCAATTCAACACGGCCACCAGCAGCGGAATCGCACGCCTGGATCTCGCAACCGGCCGTCTGGAAAAGCTTGTGACATTCGCGCCCGAGGTCTCGGGTACTAACTCGATCGCGGTATCGCCACCCTGGCTCAGCTGGACCCTCGGCAACTCAAAGAACAGCGTCTTTGACTGGACCGTCTCCGCCAAGAACCTCGACACCGGTGAAGTGCTGACCCTTGCTCAATCCTCGCGGCCAGGTGGCTTCCTCCCGGGTCAGCAGCCGACTTTAGCGCTCCGCGGAACAACACTCGCGTGGTCGCAGGCCCTGCCCGGACCACTTACGACGTATTCCTCCGAGGTCCATCTGTTCGATCTCGGCTCGCGCACTGAAGAGATCCTCGCTAGCGGCCGGGTGAGCGCGCCGGTCTATGCCGGCAATCTCTTGATCTGGGGCGAACGCGACAGCGCCGGCGTCTATTCGTTCAAGACCGTCGACGCCACCACGCTTGCGCCTACTCCGCTTCCTGCGCCGCTGCGCGACCCCGCGTCGATCATCTATTTGAGCGGCAATCGGGACTGGTTTGCCTGGAGCGTCGAGGGCCTTCAGGAGCTCAACGTCTGGCGCGTGGGCGGCACCGAGCGTCGCGTGTACAAGACTCCCGACATCAAGCACTACTTCCAGTTCATGCAGTTCACAGCCGACTATCTGCTC
>JALYTG010000145.1:0-1088 GCA_030854405.1 Chloroflexota bacterium
GCGCCTGAGGGAGGAGCGGCGATTCGACGGCGTCGAGCTGCTGATCAAGCAGATGACGCTCGATGAGGTGGAGGCTAGACGACGGCTGGGGATCGGCTGAAGGGGTGGGCGCAAATCGGTCAGAGGCGGACGGAGCGCTCGATCTGCTAAACTCGAAACGATAACGGAAAGGATGTTGGAGGAATTTGTGCCGCTCGCCAAGGACGCGAAGAGCGCGATCGTGGACGACTACGCCACTCACGAGGGCGACACCGGATCACCCGAGGTGCAGATCGCGCTTCTCACAGAGCGGATCAAGTCGCTGACTGAGCACCTGCGCACGTACCAGAACGACAATCACTCACGCCGTGGCCTGCTGAAGCTTGTGGGTCAGCGCCGCCGCCTGCTTGCGTACCTCGTCCGCAACGACGTGGACCGCTATCGAGCGGTGATCGGCCGGCTGGGGCTGCGTCGATAATCGATCCCAGAGCGAGCGACCCAGGTACCGGAGCACGGTCCTGGCTTCCGCAGCTCCGGCGCCCATGAGCGCGCAGGAGCACGTCATACCCCTCTTCGCCGGACCGGCGACGCCCCCTTCCTGCAACGAAGGTCGAGAGCGAGCCGCGTGCGCTAAGAGGCGCAATAAGCAAGTTGGAGGACTCAGTGTCAATCAAAGTTGAGGCCGAGATCGGCGCAAACAGCTTCTCGCTCGAAGCGGGCAAGCTCGCCGAACAGGCCAATGGAGCAGTGCTCGTCCGCTATGGCGACAGCGTCGTTCTCGCCACCGCGGTGGCCACCAAGGAGCCCCGCGAGGGGACCGACTTCTTCCCGCTCACCATCGATTACGAGGAGCGCATGTATGCCGCGGGAAAGATCCCGGGCGGCTTTATCAAGCGCGAGTCGCGCCCGTCGGAGGCGGCCATCCTGGCCATGCGCCTCACCGACCGGCCCATCCGACCACTCTTCCCCAAGGGCTATCGCAATGACGTCCAGGTGGTTCTGACCGTCCTCTCCACCGACCAGGAGAACGACCCGGACATCCTGGCCCTCAACGGCGCCTCGGCGGCGCTCAGCATCAGCGACATCCCGTTCGAGGGTCCGGTGGGCGC
>JALYTG010000145.1:1098-6340 GCA_030854405.1 Chloroflexota bacterium
CATCGACGGCCAGTTCGTCACCAACCCAACGACCAGCCAGCTGGCGGAGAGCACGCTCGACCTGGTCGTGGCGGGGACCCGCGACGCAGTGATGATGGTCGAGGCGGGCGCCAAGATTCTGCCCGAGGCCGTCATGGCTGATGCGATCGAGTATGGCCAGCGCGAGCTGCAGAAGAGCATCGACCTGCAGGAGAAGCTGGTCGCCATGGCCGGGAAGCCCAAGAAGGTTCCCTTCCTCGGCCCCAAGGCTGACTCGGTGGCCAAGCTCGGCGCGGCACTCGCCGAGCCGAACGCGGAGTTCGTGGTCCTCGACGTCGAGACTACGGCTATCAAGCCGGAGAACGGCTACATCGTCGACCTGGCCGCCATCCGCATCCGGAACGGCGAGGTGGTCGATCGCTTCGAGTCGCTCGTGAACCCCGGCGGGGCCATCATCGGCCACCAGGTGCACGGCATCAGCAACGACGATGTGAGCAACGCGCCGACCGCCGCCGATGCCCTTCCTCGCCTGATCGAGTGGATCGGCAACACGGCGGTGGTCGCGCACAACGTGAGCTTCGACCTCCCGTTCATCCTGCGCCACCTTCCGAACGACGTACGATGGGAGCCGAAGGCGGTCTATGACACGTTGGAGCTGGCATACCAGCTTTATCCCGATGCCGGCGCCTACAAGCTGAGCGATCTGGTCCGCTTCGTCTTCGGACGGGACCATGTCACCGCTCATCGGGCCATGCCCGATGCGGAGGCGACCGCCGAGCTGTTCATCGCGTTCACGAGCAATCTGACGGAGCGGCTCGACGCCATTCGCAGCGACATTGCCGCCGAGGTGCGCCGCGCGCGCGAGAGCTACAACCGTTCCGAGCAGGGTGATCAGCTGGAGGACGTCCGGCGCCGGCACGGCATCGGATCGGCTCTGATGGACGTGCTCACCAAGGCCACGGTCCGTGAGCTGGTCCTCTCCGAGAATATCCGCATCGACGGGCGGGATACGACCACCATCCGGCCGATCAGCGTGGAGGTCGGTCTCCTGCCTCGAACCCATGGCTCGGGCCTCTTCACGCGTGGCCAGACGCAGGCGCTGAGCATTGCGACGTTGGGCCCGAGCAGCGACGTGCAGCGCATGGACACGATCTCCCCGGAGACGGAGAAGCGCTACCTGCACCACTACAACATGCCGCCGTACTCGGTCGGCGAGGCGAAGTTCATGCGTGGCCCCGGCCGACGTGAGATCGGCCACGGGGCGCTGGCCGAGCGGGCCCTGCTGCCCGTCCTGCCTAGCGCCGAGGAGTTTCCGTACGTGATCCGCGTGGTCAGCGAGGTGGTGAGCAGCAACGGCTCGACCTCGATGGCAAGCACGTGTGGGAGCACGCTCGCCCTGATGGACGCGGGCGTTCCGATCAAGGCGCCGGTCGCCGGCGCGGCGATGGGCCTGATCACCGATCCGAAGACCGGCCGATATGCCGTCCTGACCGATATCACCGGTAAGGAGGATGCCTACGGTGACATGGACTTCAAGGTGACCGGCACGGCCGAGGGTGTCACTGCGCTGCAGATGGACATCAAGACCGGTGGCATCACCACCGAGATCATGCGCGACGCGCTCGAGCAGGCGCGGGTCGGTCGGCTCTTCATCCTCGACAAGATGACGGACACCATCAGTGCCAGTCGCAGCGAGCTGAGCCAGTACGCGCCGCGGATCATCACCATGAAGATCCCGGTCGACAAGATCCGCGACGTGATCGGCGCCGGCGGCAAGGTGATCCGCCAGATCACCGCCGAGACCGGGACGCAGATCAACGTCGAGGACGACGGCACCATCCAGATCGCGTCGGTCTCGGGGGAGGCGTCCGATAAGGCGGTGCGCTGGATTGAGGGCCTCACCCGCGACGTGGAGGTCGGCAAGGAGTACCTCGGCAAGGTGACTAGGATCATGAACTTCGGGGCCTTCGTCGAGATCATGCCCGGCAAGGAGGGGCTGGTCCACATCAGCCAGCTCGCCGACTACCGGGTTCCCCGGGTCGAGGACGTGGTCAGCGTCGGCGACGAGCTGATGGTGATCGTGACCGAGATCGACCGCATGGGCCGCATCAACCTGAGCCGCCGTGCGGCGATGGAGCGGCACATGGCCAAGGCGGGCGCGCCGAGCTAGGCGCGCCGAGCCGCGCGATGCAGCCCGCGACGCTGCTCCAGGCGATTGCCGAGGAGATTCGCGGCTGCACGCTCTGCCCGCTGGCCGCGGGCAGAGCGCTCACCGTCCCCGGCGAGGGCAATCCCATGAGCGACGTGCTGCTGGTGGGGGAGGGGCCCGGTGCCCGAGAGGACGCCACCGGCCGGCCGTTCGTCGGACCCGCTGGTCAGCTGCTCGAAGAGCTGCTGACCAGCATCGGTTGGGCGCGGGCAGACGTCTTCATCGCCAATATCGTGAAGTGCCGTCCGCCGGGCAACCGCGATCCGGAGCCGGATGAGATTGCCGCCTGTCGCCCGTTTCTCGAGCGGCAGGAGCGGGCGCTTGATGCGGCCCTGATCGTGACCCTGGGTCGGCATTCGCTGCAGCGCTACCTCCCCGGTGCCCGCATCAGCTCGGTCCACGGGCAGCTCCGGCGACAGGGCGGCCGGCACGTCTTCCCGATGTACCATCCTGCTGCGGCGCTGCACCAGAGCTCGCTGCGGGAGACCCTCTTCCGCGACGTGCGAGGCCTACCGGCGGCGCTGCTGGCGGCGCGCGAGGTGCTCGAAGCCGAGCGGCTCGCATCGGTGCGGTCGCCCGAGGCGATGCCGCCGGCGGCAGAGCCACCCGGCGACGACGCACAACAGATGACCCTCTTTTAGGAGCGATATGCCAGATACCTTGCGCATCATCCCGCTGGGCGGGGTGGGCGAGGTCGGAAAGAACATCACCGTCATCGAGTCGGCCGGGGAGATCCTGGTGGTCGACTGCGGACTGGCCTTCCCCGAACCGGAGATGCTCGGGATTGACCTCGTGATCCCCGACGTCTCCTATCTCGAAGAGCATCGCGACCGGGTGCGGGCCATCATCATCACGCACGGCCACGAGGACCACACCGGCGGCCTGCCGTATGTCCTGCCAAAGATCCCGGGCACGCCGATCTACGCCACGCGTCTCACGCAGGGCCTGATCACCGGCAAGCTCAGGGAGCACAAGCTGCTCGACCGCACCACGCAGCACACGGTCGAGCCGGGGGTCGAGATCAGCATCGGCCAGTTCAGGGTAACCCCATTCCGCGTCAACCACTCGATCCCCGATGGGGTCGGCTACCTGATCCAGACGCCGCTCGGCCGGATCGTGCACACAGGTGACTTCAAGATCGACCTCACCCCGCCGGACGGACGACGAGCGGACCTTGGCCTGATCGCCAAGTTCGGCAACGACGGAGTCGACTTCCTGCTCTCGGACTCGACGCGCGCCGAGAAGGAGGGCTATACGCTCAGCGAGGAAACGGTCGGCATCTCCCTTCGCCAGCTGATCGGCGAGGCGCCCGGCCGCGTCATCGTGGCCACATTCGCCAGCAATATCGGGCGCGTCCAGCAGGTGATCGACGCCGCGGCAGCGGACGGTCGGAAGATGGTCGCGCTGGGGCGCAGCATGGAGCAGAACACCGCCATCGCCCTCGAGCTCGGCTACCTCGACGACCGAGGCGGGACGCTGGTCAAGAAGGACCAGCTGCAGCGCCTGGCGAAGGACCAACTGGTGGTGATGACCACCGGATCTCAGGGCGAGCCGATGTCCGGCCTGACCCGCATGAGCAACCGCGACCATCGCAACGTGACGGTCGAGCCGGGTGACACCGTCGTCATCTCCGCCTCGCCGATCCCCGGCAACGAGGAGGCGGTCGCGAAGACCATCGATAACCTCTTCAAGGAGGGGGCGATGGTCCACTACGAGCCGCTCAAGCACTGCCACGTGTCGGGGCACGGGTCGCGGGAGGAGCTGAAGCTGATGCTCGGCCTGGTCAAGCCGGCGCACTTCATCCCGATCCACGGCGAGTACCGCATGCTCGTCCAGCATGGCCTCCTGGCGGAGTCCGCCGGGGTCGACGTGGACAAGATCTTCGTCCTCGAGAACGGTCAGGTGGTCGAATTCGACGGCCAGCGCGCGCGCATGACCGGCAGCGTCACCGCCGGGGCGGTGCTGGTTGACGGGATCGCCGCGGTCGACGGCATCGACGGCGTGATCCTGCGCGATCGGCGCGCCCTCGCCAGCGACGGGGTGGTGATGGTGGCGCTGACGGTGGATACAGCGACCGGGCAGCCGATCTCAGGCCCGGACCTGATCGGGCGCGGCTTCCTCTCCGATCCGGCGGATCCCGTGATGGAGGAGGCTCGCATCCATCTGACCGATGCGCTGCGCCAGCCGAGCAGTGACGATCACCAGGCCGAGGCCGGTTACCTCAAGGCCAAGATTCACGACGTCCTGTCGCGGTTCTTCTACCAGCGCACCAAGCGGCGACCGATGATCCTGCCGATCGTCATGGAGGTCTGACCGCAGCGTGAGCACGCGACGAGCCAACCGTCGACGGACCACGCGTCGCCGCAGCAGGTCGAGCCTGCGGCTCAGCGGCCGCATGGCGCGCGAGGGACTGGCGCTGCTGCTCGTCCTGCTGGCCATCATCAGCACCATCGCCCTCTTCGCGCCGAAAGCCGGCGCCATCGTCGAGCCATGGCACGACGTGCTGACCACGACCCTCGGCTGGGGAATCGCCTTCGCGCCACTCCTACTGGCCGGGGTCGCGATGATGCTCTGGATGAGGTCGCTGCCAGCCGAGCGCTGGATGGCGGTCGGCGGCGCCGTGATCGTGACGCTCGCCCTGCTTGGCAGCTTCCATCTGGCGGCGGGCGGCGATCCGCGGGCCGCCATCAGCACCGGGGACGGCGGGGGAGCGGTCGGCTACGGCGTCAGCCAGGCGCTCAGAGGAGCGATCGGGATCGCCGGGACGTGGGCGGTGCTGGCGCTGATGATCGTGGTGGGGCTGCTCCTCTACTTCAACATGACGATCGGGGACGTCCTCGCCGGGTACCTCGAGCAGCGCAATGCACGGCTCGAGACGGAGGCGAGCGAGGCACGACGCGGCGCGCCGCGTCGCGGACGGCCGGCCGAGCTTCCGCCCCCCGAATCGCGACCCGGGCTGCTCAGCCGCGTCCGTGAGGCACTCGCGGTGCAACCCGAAGAGGCGGAGGAAGAGCCGCCGATCATCTTCCGCCGCGACCGGCCGACGGGGAATGG
>JALYTG010000146.1 GCA_030854405.1 Chloroflexota bacterium
GACCCCGGCAGGGAATGAACCGATGGGTGATGGTGACGGCGGCCAGCGCCGCCACCGAGCTACTCTTCAAAACCCTGGAGATTGATCCCACCCAGATCCGGCAACGGGTAGCTGCCGGTGTCCTCGATGAAGCGGATCTCCTCTTCGTTCTCGTTGAGGATCTCGACCGAGAGGCCGAGCGCCTGGAGCTCCTTGATGAGCACCTTGAATGACTCCGGTACTCCCGGTGGCTGGATCTCCTCGCCCTTGACGATCGCCTCGTAAGTCTGCACACGACCCAGGACGTCGTCGCTCTTGACGGTGAGGAGCTCCTGCAGGATGTTCGCGGCCCCGTAGGCCTCGAGCGCCCAGACCTCCATCTCGCCGAAGCGCTGGCCGCCGAACTGTGCCTTGCCACCCAGCGGTTGCTGCGTGATGAGGCTGTAGGGTCCGGTCGACCGCGCGTGGATCTTGTCCTCGACGAGGTGGTGGAGCTTCAGCATGTAGATATAGCCGACCGTCACGCGGTGATCGAAGCGCTGCCCGGTGCGGCCGTCGAAGAGGACCGTCTTCCCGTCCTCGTCCTTGCCGGCCTCGCGAAGCATCTCGCGGATCTTCTCTTCGCCGGCGCCGTCGAAGACCGGGGTCGCCGCCTTCAGGCCCAGCGTCTTCATGGCCCAGCCGAGGTGCGTCTCTAGAACCTGGCCGATATTCATGCGCGAGGGAACTCCCAGCGGGTTGAGCACGATGTCGACCGGCGTGCCATCCGGCATGAAGGGCATATCCTCCATCGGCAGGATCTTGGCGATGACGCCCTTGTTGCCGTGCCGTCCAGCCATCTTGTCACCGACCGCGATCTTGCGCTTCTGCGCCACGCTGACCCGCACCAGGCGGTTCACGCCGGGCAGCAGCTCGTCGCCGCTGTCGCGGCTGAACTGCCGGACATCGACGACGATCCCGCGCTCTCCATGCGGCAGGCGCAGCGAGGAGTCCTTCACCTCTCTCGCCTTCTCACCGAAGATTGCGCGGAGGAGGCGCTCCTCCGCGGTCAGCTCGGTCTCGCCCTTCGGCGTGATCTTGCCGACCAGGATGTCGCCGGGCTTGACCTCGGCGCCCTCGTAGATGATCCCGTCCTCATCGAGGTTACGGAGCGACTCCTCCCCGACGTTCGGGATGTCGCGCGTGATCTCCTCCGGGCCGAGCTTCGTATCGCGTGCCTCGATCTCGTGCTTCTCGATATGGATGCTGGTGAACAGGTCGTCCTTGACCAGCCGCTCGCTGATGACGATGGCGTCCTCGTAGTTGCCACCCTCCCACGGGAGGAAGGCGACCAGGATGTTCTGCCCGAGCGCCATCTCGCCGCGATCGGTCGAGGATGAATCGGCCAGCACCTGGTCCGCGGCCACGCGGTCACCGACGTTCACGATGGGGCGCTGGTTGATGCAGGTGCCCTGGTTCGAGCGCTTGAACTTCTTGAGCGGGTACGTGTCGCGCACGTCACCCTCGTCGCGCTCGACCTGGATATGGTTGGCGGTGACGCTCACCACGGTGCCGCCCGCCTTGGCGACCACGACCTGCTGTGAGTCGAAGGCGGCTCGGTACTCGACCCCGGTGCCGACCACCGGCGCCTCTGGCTGGAGGAGCGGGACCGACTGCCGCATCATGTTCGAGCCCATTAGCGCGCGGTTGGCGTCGTCGTGCTCCAGGAACGGGATGAGGGCCGTGGCCACGCTGACGATCTGCTTGGGACTGACGTCCATGTAGTCGACCACGTCCCGCGGCTCGATCAGGAACTTGTCCTTGTAGCGCACCATCACCCGCTCCTCCACGAAGTGCTTCGTGTCGCTCAGCGGGGCGTTGGCCTGCGCGATGTGAAACTTCTCTTCTTCGGTCGCATCGAGGTAGACGATCTCATCCGTCACCAGCGGCTGCATGCGGACCGATGCGAGCTTGTTCTCCTTGATGGCCGCGAAGAGCTTCTCGTCGATGACCGTGCGCGCCTTGGCGATCGGCTTGGCGCCATCGCGCACGACGAGATCGTCCGCCAGGGTCTGGCCGACGACGTCTGCGGCCTTGTCCCTGTAAGAGATCGTGCGCCGCACCTTGCGGTAGGGGGTCTCGATGAAGCCGTGCCGGTTGATCTTGCCGTAGGTGGCCAGTGAGCCGATCAGGCCGATGTTCGGGCCCTCCGGGGTCTCGATCGGGCACATGCGGCCGTAATGGCTTGGATGCACGTCGCGAACGTCGAAACCCGCGCGCTCGCGCGAGAGGCCACCCGGGCCGAGCGCTGAGAGGCGCCTCTTGTTCGTCAGCTCGGCGAGCGGGTTCGTCTGATCCATGAACTGGCTCAGCTGACTGCCACCGAAGAACTCCTTCATGGCCGCCACGACGGGGCGGATATTGATCAGCGTATTGGGGGTCGCCTGGTCGGCGTCGGTGATCGTCATCCGCTCCTTGACGACCCGCTCCATGCGGAGCAGCCCGATCCGGAACTGGTTCTGGATCAGCTCACCATTGGCGCGGATCCGGCGGTTGCCGAGGTGATCGATGTCGTCGGGGTCACCGCGCCCGTTGTCGAGCTCGATCAGCTTGCCGATGATGGCGACGATGTCGTTGCGGCTGATCACACGCGACTCGCGAGGGTTCTCGCTCTCCTCAGCGGGAAGCTGGACCTTCAGCTTGGCGGCGGCCTCGCTGAGCGCCTTGTTGAGCTTGTAGCGCCCAACGCGACCGAGGTCATAGCGGCGGAAGTTGAAGAAGAGGCTGGTGACCAGCGCCTTGGCGTTGTCGACCGTGGGCGGATCCCCGGGGCGTAGCTTCTTGTAGACCTCGATCAGCGCCTCGTCCTGCGTCTGGGTGGCGTCCTTGTCGAGCGTGAGCTGGACGAACGGATGCTCGGGGTTGTCGTCGACCGGCACGAAGAGGCGCCCGATCTCCGATGTCTCAAAGCCGACCGCGCGCAGCAACGTGGTGACCGGGATCTTGCGCTTGCGGTCGACCTTGACGCTGAGCAGGTCCTTGTTGCTCGTCTCGAATTCGAGCCAGGCGCCTCGGTTCGGGATCACCTTGGCGGCAAAGAGCATGCGCCCCGTTGCCGGATCCTCGGCGGACGTGTAGTAGACGCCCGGCGAGCGCACCAGCTGGCTCACGACGACGCGCTCGGCGCCGTTGATGATGAAGGTGCCCTGCTCCGTCATCCACGGGAAGTCACCCATGAACACGGTCTGGTGCTTGACCTCCTCGGTCTCCTTGATCACCAGGTCGACCTCGACCTTGAGGGGACGGGAGTAGGTCAGGTCACGAGTACGGCATTCGTCCTCGCTGAACTTGGGATCCTCGAAGTAGTAGTCGCGGAAGTGCAGCTCGAGATTCTTGCCGGTGAAGTCGGTGATCGGGGTGATCTCGTCGAGGAGCTCACGGAGGCCACTTTCGACGAACCAATGGAACGAGTCAGTCTGCGTCTGGATCAGGTTGGGGAGGGGAAGAACCTCCGGGATGTGTGAGAACGAAACACGGGTCGGGGCCAGCTCAAAACGGCCGGTCGACTCGGCCAAAGCCATTCAGGACTCCTCAAAGAGGGCATGGTGGAGGGCATGGTGGGTCGCGGACACGCGAACGAGGAGTATAACAGCCGGATGCGCTTCGTCAAGCGAAGCGCCCCCTGCA
Organism: Chloroflexota bacterium; assembly: GCA_030854405.1. Next base: position 3,646 of record JALYTG010000146.1, read on the forward strand.
TCGCTCAATCGCGCGATCGGTTGTGCTCGGCGAAGAGGGCGACAAGCTCGCGCTCGAAGTCAGGGATGTCATCGACGACTCGGCCCCAAACAATATTTCCATCCCGGAAGGCGGGTTCATCGACGAAATGAGCCCCGGCATTCACGAGGTCGTCGCGAATCCCGAGTGAGCCCGTCGCTGGGTGGTTTCGATCGATGATGCCGGCCGAGATCGCCACAAGGCCGCCGTGGCAGATGATGCCGATCGGCTTTCCCGCGTCACTGACCGCGCGGACGAGGTCGGTGATGGCGGGGAACCGGCGCAGCTTATCCGGAGCCCAGCCACCGGGGATCACCAGGCCATCCACATCAGCTGCATCCACATCAGCTGCGAGCCGATCGGCCCGCGCCCCGAGGCCGTTCTTGCCTTTCACCGGGTCGAGGGACATTCCGACCGCGGTGACCTGGGCTCCCGCCTCGCGGAGTCGCATTACCGTTACCCAGTACTCGAGGTCCTCGACGCCGTCGGCCAGGAGGACGACAGTACGCATTCCGCGGAGCGGAGACCTGTCATCCCGCTGGTCGCCGCCCGGGCGCTCGTCGGTCATGAGCGGCATGGCTCCATCGCTTAGTGATACGGGACGTTCCGTATCCTACCAGACGAATCCGAGCATGCAAGCCCACTGCCGTCGAGCGGCTGCGTGCGCTGATAAACATCCCCCCGGACGCGCTCACCACTCGGTCCCGGCATCTCGCGGTGCGGGGCTGTTTGCATTGATACGATCCGTCTCGTATCATCGACCCATGATTGAAGCGACTGCACCCGCTCCGGACGCGAAGAGCATTCGAGCAGCCGCCGGCTCTCCCGGGCGGAAGGGGCGACCGCGCAGCGACGAGGCTCACCGAAAGATCCTGGACGCGACGCGTGAGCTCCTGAGCGAAGAGGGCTTTGCCGATCTACGACTCGAGCACGTCGCTGCTCGTGCCGGCGTGGGGAAGGCCACGATCTACCGCCGGTGGGGCTCAAAGGAGGCCCTCGCGCAGGAGCTGCTGGCGGAGCTTGCCGCGCCCCACATAGCGGTTGCCGAGAGCCATGACACGAGGACGGAGCTCCTCGCGGCGGTCGTCAACCCGATGCGCGCTGTGACCGAGACGCCCTTCGGCCCGGTCATCCGGGCGCTCCTCTCGCAGATCGCGGTGAACCCTACGCTGGGCGATCCGTTCCGGGCAACGGTGGTTCAGGCACGGCGTCAGGAGATCGCCCGCGTCATCGCCCGGGGCATCGCGCGCGGCGACCTGCGGCGGGACGCCGATCCTGAGGTCGCGACCGAGCTGCTGGTCGGACCAGTGTACTTCCGCTTGATGTTCGGGGGAGAGCTCACGATCGACTTCGCCAAGCGCATCGTCGACCACGTGCTGCGCGGCTATGGCGCCCGCGGCAACGATTTCACCAAAGCCGAAACGAGAGGCCAGACAGAAGGAGCCGGCCAGGGAAATGATTAGAGACAAGCTCGCCATCATCGCCCACGACGGTCGCAAGGCGGACCTCATCGCCTGGGCCACTTACAACCGCGAACGACTCCCCGAGTTCGATCTCGTGGCGACCGCGACCACGAGCGCGCTCCTGCGGGACAAGGTGGGCCTCGACGTCGAGTCGGTGCTCTCGGGTCCGATGGGTGGCGACGCCCAGATCGCGGCCATGGTCGCCGAGGGTCGCATCCGCGCGGTGATCTTCTTCGTCGATCCGCTGACGGCGCATCCGCACGATCCCGACATCCAGACGGTCATGCGGGTGTGCAACGTCCACTCAGTTGCGATCACCACCAACGTCGCCGGCGCGGACCTGTTCCTCGCGTCACCGCTGCTCCATACCGCTCAGGTTGCCCTGGCAAGCTGACCCGTGCCCACGCGGTGAGACAGGACCTCGTCTGACACCCGGAGCGGCGGGCCACATCGGCCTGTGGCCCGCCACGCATCGGTCTCCAACGAACGAGGGCCCTACTTGACCTCGACAGTGGCTCCGGCCTCGGCCAGCTTCTCCTTGACCGCCTCGGCCTCCTCCTTGGTGACGCCCTCCTTGACGGGCTTGGGAGCCGCATCGACCAGATCCTTCGCCTCCTTGAGGCCAAGACCGGTCAGCTCGCGGACCGCCTTGATAACGAGGATCTTGTTGGCGCCGACCTCCGTCAGCACCGCGTCGAACTCGGTTTGCTCCTCGACCGGGGCGGCCGCGGCCGCGCCGTCACTGCCGCCCGTCGCGGCAACCGCCACAGGTGCAGCCGCGGTCACGCCGTAGCGCTCCTCGAACGCCTTTACCAGCTCCGAGAGCTCGAGCACGGTCATCTTGTCGATCGCCTCGAGGATCGTGTCCTTGTCCAGGGTCTTGGTAGCCATCGGTAGTGCGGTCTCCTTCTATTCGCGTCGTCAGGCAGCTTCGCCGGCGGAGTGCTGTCGCTTCTGTTCGTGGATGGCGGAGAGCACACCGACGAGGTTCCGGAGGTTGCCCGCCAGCACGCCCGCCATCGAGCTGATCGGCGCCGCCATGCCGCCCGCCAGCCTGGCAAGCAGCACCTCACGGCTGGGTAGTGATGCCAGCCTGGTGAGCTGTCCGGCGTCGAT
>JALYTG010000147.1 GCA_030854405.1 Chloroflexota bacterium
TCCCAGAGCTGCTCGCCCGGGGCGCCGGTGCCGTCGCTGCCCTCCTCGACGCCGGCCTGTAGCTGCAAACCGCCGTCGATCGTAGTGGTCTGGTACCACTGGCTGTCCGGGTTGCTGTTGCATGGCCCGTCCGGAGGATGGACGTCGATGAAGTAGGTGGCCGGGCCGAGATTGTCGATCTGTGCGAAGCCGAGGTCACCAGGGGCGCTCGAGCTGGTGCAGATGCCGCCGCAGAGCGGGACGTTGTTGTAGTCGACGGTGACCGCGCTGTGCGTCTGCTCCTCGAGGCCCACCTGGAAGCCGCCGAGACCGGCCTCCTCGGTGTCCGGAGCGCCGTTGGCGTACGCGTTGTCCTCAAAGACGAAGACACGAATCTTGCCCAGCGGCAGTGGATTCGCTTCGCTCTGCGTGGTCAGGTCGATCCGCACCGTGAGCGTCCCGTCAGTGGCCGCGTCATCTGGCAGCGTGATGTGCTTGCCCCACATCTTGTGGCCGAGTGAGCGAACAGAGATCAGGTACCGCCCCGCGGGAAGGGTGACGGTGGCGCGATCCTGGTCCCCCTCGCGCACGATCGGGCTGTTGCTCTCCGTGTTCGACGCGAGCGGGTCGTTCGGCAGCTTCGTGTTGTCGAGATTGATGATGTACGTGAAGCTCGCCAACGGAGACCCACTCCCAAAGTCGCGCGCGTCGACCGTGATGACGCAGCCAGTCACCGGGCAGGCGCTCGCCGCAAGTACGGCTACGGGTGCAACCGTGGGCGTGACCCCCGATGCCGACGCCAGGACCAATCCGAGCGACGTGATGAGCCGGGGGAAGACGGCGCGAGCCCGATGCGACACGATTGACCTCCGAACGACAAATGGCCCTAGGTTCGTAGCCATCTTTGGATGTGACATGACCAGCTGCGCTCCGATGCCTTGGCGAAACAGCTACCACGATCTTGTTGAGTGCGATCTCTGGGAGCCATCGGGTCGAGGACGGAGAACGGCCTGCTGTTTCCCTGAATTCGCTTGGGAAATGGGCCTACAAGCGGCTCCAGATGAACCTGCCACCCGGCCGACGTGAGCGCGCTGAGGACGGCAGTCACCGGGCACTCTCCGCGTGGATGTGCTCGAGGCGCTGGTCTCCCAGGGCGACGGCCACCCGAGCGCTGGGCTGGATGGCACCAGCCGCACTGCGATCGAGGAGGACGCTGGGGTCCCGCTGCCGCAATGCCTCGGCCGGGTAGCTGCCGTTCAGGTAGAGAGTCACCCGGATCAGCCCTTTTTCGAGGGGCGCGCTCGACACCAGGCTCCACGCCGTCTCGGACAGGTTGACGACGCGCTGGTCGGGCGTTCCCCAATAGCAGGGACAGGAGTCCACGACCGGGATGCGTGCGCAGCGGTCGGCGCAGACGACGACCCAACCGTTGACGGACAGCGTGGCGCGACCCCCAAGGGCGTCAGGAAGCCCCACCGTTGGGCTCTCCTCGAACCCTCGAGTGAAGGAATAGTGACTCGCGATGCCCACCACCTCGTTTGGCGGCGGGCCCGCTTGCACGCTGACCCGTTGACTGGCCGAGCTGGTCCGGCCGGTGCCCGGGGCGAGCTTGGGATCGCCGGCGAAGGCATACCAGTAGTCGGTGATGCCATTCAGGTAGGGCGATCGATGCAGCCACACCTCCCGCCCCGCCGCGCCAGCCAGAGGGTGCCGCTCCAGGGCGGTGGGTACGAAGCGGGGATCGCTGGCAAAGATCTGCCCATAGCTGCGCGACGGATCGCGCAGCATCGACCCCACCAGCTGCGCCGCGCCGGCGCTGAAGTCGGTCGCGAAATAGGCCGAGGCGCCGAGTGCGAATGCCGGCCGTGCATAATTCGCAACCCGCGCCGCAGCTTCCTCGGGCGACGCCTGGGCGTGGCCACCCTCGCCCGCACCGGGTGCGTAGCAGGCATTCGAGTAGATCATCACGAAGCCGGGCGCTGGCCGCGCATGGGCCACAATCCATTCCTCGCCGAAGTAGGCGAGCGTCCCGTCGCGCCAGGAATCCTCGTTCGTCCCCTGCGCATTCGGCCCTTGCAGACCCCAGCCGTTGGTCCGATCGGGAAGCGGCAGGGCGGAATACGGATTCGGAAAACCGACGCCGTGACCGAGGTAGACGACGATGTCGGCGTCGCGGACCGCCGCCAGCACCTTCTCGGGCGTGGCGGCCGGGGAGTACGCACGGGCGACCGTCGCACCCTGGGCGAGTGCGGCCTTCGCCGCCTCCTCCGCGAACCCGATGTAGACGGGCGTCAGCTGCTCGCCGACCGGTCCGACGATCAGGGCCACCTTTACCGGTCGCTCCGCGGTCGGTTGCTCCACACCGTAGACCGCTGAGCCGGTACTGAGCGCCCACCCCGCCACTCCGAGCACCAGCCCCAGCGTCGCCAGTCTGCGGCGCATCCGGCCTCGACCCGAGACGCCCGGGCGTCGCTCGAGCCGGGTCATCGTCCCTCGCACAATGCCGCCTCCATACAAGGACGAGCCGGCTTAAACAGGCCGACCGGGCTGATGCTGGCTGAGAAGGCGCAGCCCACGGAATCGTCGGTTTCGACCATCCGCGCATGATCGACCGGTGCAATGCGCCCGGATCAGGGGGGCGTATGGGGCATGGGCCGGGTGGTGGGGCGTGCTTGGCTCGTTGACCGATCGCAACGGAAAACTGGGTCAATTCCGTCCACAACCGGGCGCCATCGACTACCGTGCGTACTACGGGCTATCCGACGATGGTCCCAGGGACCTTTTCTGACAGGAACGTAGACAGGGTGGGGGGTAAGCCAAATAATGGAACGCCAGGTTGGTGCCCAGACCGACGGCGTAGGACCCGGCGAGCTTCGTCAGTGGCGTGCCCTCGCATGGGCGACCGAGCATCCGGGCATCGGCAGCATCCTCCTCGATGGTGGCGTGCTCGCCATCATCGTCGCCGCGTTCCTGGGCTTCGGCGACCCGGATTTCGACTTCCACCTCCTCTGGGTCCTGCTGGCTGCGCACGCCTTCGTGTTCGGCCTGTGGAGCACCCTGGTACGCATCTTCGTCGCGACCACCGCCCTGGTGCTCTATTCCCGGGCCTATGAGGCGGGGCTCGTCCATCTCGAGCTCGACCTCGCCGCCTGGCCGCTGATGTTCGTCGTTGCGGTCATCGTGGCCGTGATGGCCGAGTGGCGCACAGCAGCCGGGCTCCGATACGCCCACCTGTATCGGCTCACGAGCGATCGCCTGCTGACCGCGAATGAAGACGAGCGCGGGCGGCTGGCGCTCGACCTTCACGACGGGGTGGGACAGACCCTCGCGGCGCTCGGGCTCACCCTCGAGGCCGCCGGAACCGCCCCGCTGCAAGAGCGACCCGAGCTCATCCTCCGCGCCCGTGAGCTCGTTGCCGTTGCCACAAGCGAGACGCGCGACGTCGCGGAGCGGCTGCGCCCGATCCGTCTCGACGGCATCGGTCTGGCAGCCACGATCCACCGCCTCGCCGCGCAGGCCGGGATGCCCGTGCGGGTGAGCGTCGCCTCGAACCGGGCTGACGGCCGGGACCTCGACCCCGAGGTCGCTGTGAGTGCCTTCCGTGTCGTGCAGGAGGCGCTCGGCAACGCCGCGCGTCACGCGCACGCCAGCGGCGTGTCGATCGCGCTTTCGCGCCGTGGACAAACGCTGACGATCGACGTCATCGACGACGGTCGCGGCTTCAACGTTGGGGAGGCCGGCGTCCGCGGGCTCGGGGTCGCGGGCATGAGGGAGCGTGCGGCCATGATCGGTGCAACGCTCAGCCTGCGGTCGGCGCCAGGGGCGGGGACGCGGGTGCGACTCTCGGTCCCGGTCGGGCCACCCGTGACGGCGGGCAACGAAACCGCCGACCCGGACGGCACGAAGCTCATCGAGCCGGCAGCGTGACCATCGCCTACCGAACGATTCGGATCGGCCTCGTCGAGGACCATCACCTCGTTCGCGATGGCCTCCGTATGCTCCTCAGCCGCGAGCCCGACTTCCTCGTCGTCGGCGAGGCGGAGAACCGCGACGCCGCTTTCGACCTGCTCGAGGAGGCACAGCCTGACGTCCTCCTCCTCGACCTGTCCCTCGGGGACCAGGATGCGGTCCCGATCATCGGCGCCATCCGTGCGCGCTTCCCGCAGGTTCAGATCCTGGTGCTCACGATGCACCGTGATCCGGAGACGGTCCGTCAGTCCCTGATCGCCGGCGCGACCGGCTACCTCCTCAAGGGCGCCTACGCGACCGAGCTGATCGCCGCGGTGCGGGCCGTGGCTCGCGGAGAGCGATATCTGCATAGCGCCATCACCGCCGGAGTCGTCGACGATTCGCTGCGCTGGGTGCAGTCCAACGGGCGCCTCACCTCTCGAGAGCGCGAGATCCTGAGCCTCTTCGCCGCCGGCTACGGCCCCGCGGTCATCGGACGATCCCTCGGCATCAGCGCCAACACGGTCCGGCGTCACCTCGCGAACCTCGCCGCCAAGCTCGAGCTGCGCGGTCGGGCCGCGCTGACCGAGTACGCGATCGAGCACGGTGTCATCAGGCGCGGCGCCTAGCTACCGAACGTCGCCCCTGGCGCCTACATCGCTGGCGGGGCGATCCTGCATCATTTCAGCGGGCCGATTTGGTCGATGTCGGCAATGGGCCCGCTCGGCGATATGACCGATGCTCTCCGTCCGAGCCGCCCGAGCGGCTGACCCAAGGTCACCGGACAACGGAGGGAGCGATGGCCACTTCAGCGCGGTCCGTCAGACCGGCCGCGATGCTCAGCCCATGGCGCTGGCTCGTGCCGGGCATGCGCCGATTCTCAATGGATGCCCAAACGGAGGCCGCACCCCAGCCGGTCGTCGCCCGGCTGCCCATCGATGCGTTGGCGATCGTCGAGGCCGAGCGCCGTCGAATCGCCCGGGATCTGCACGACGTGGTGGGCCAGGCGCTCACCGCGGTGCAGCTGAGTGCGGCGAGCACGAGCCGCATCGTCGCGCACCCCGGGATCGCGGCCGAGCTGGGCGACATGATGACCACGATCCAGCTCGCGCTCCAGGAGATCCGCAGCTACGCTCTGAGCCTGCGACCACCCGTGCTCGATGACCTGGGACTCGTGATGGCCCTCCGCGTCCACCTCGATCGCGAGGCGCGACAGGGCGGCCTGAAGGTGAGCCTGGTTGGCGATGGGGTTCCGGATGGGCTGCCGGCGAGCCTCGAGACGGCCGCCTTCCGAATCGCCCAGGAGGCGATTACCAATACCATCGCGCACGCACGGGCTTCAAGCCTTCACGTCCAGCTCAAGCTGCATCGGGGCTCGCTCCTGCTCCGGGTGCTCGACGACGGCACGGGATTCGACCCCGAGACGGCGGACCGATCCGGGGCGCACCTCGGCCTGCTCGGGATGGGCGAGCGCGCAACGCTGGCGGGCGGGATGCTGCGACTTCGATCGGGACGGCACGGCACCCTCGTACGGGCGCAGCTGCCCCTGATGCAGCACCCGACCCAGGGACTCGACGCATGAACGCCATCCGCATCCTGCTGGCCGAGGACCACGCGCTGGTGCGCGCTGGCCTGAAGGCACTTGTCGGCTCGCTGGGCGGCATGGACGTGATCGCCGAGGCGTCTGACGGACGAGCCGCCATCGAGGCGGTCGCCGCGGCCAACCCGGACGTCATCCTGATGGACATCTCGATGCCTGGCCTCAACGGGTTCGAGGCGCTGCGGCGCATGAAGGTCGAGCAGCCCGGCGTGCGCGTCATCATCGTGTCCATGCACGACAGCGCTGACTACGTCTGGATGGCCCTGCGCGCCGGCGCCGCTGGCTATCTGCTGAAGGATGCCGGCCCCGACGAGCTTGAGTTCGCGATCCGGGCGGTCGCCCGTGGCGGCTCCTACCTCAGTCCCAGCATCTCGCGGCAGGTGGTTGACGACGCCGTTCGGCGCGACGACGGCGACAACACCGACAAGGAACGGTTGACGCCGCGCCAGCGGGAGATCGTGCAGCTCGTCGCCGAAGGGCAGACGAACCAGGAGATCGCCGATCTGCTCGCCGTCAGCGTCAAGACGGTGCAGACGCATCGCGCGGCGCTCATGGACCGACTCGGCGTCCACGACGTCACAGGCATCGTGCGCTACGCGATCAGGACGGGCCTCTCCTCGGTCGACCGCTAGTCAGACGGCCGGCGGGGCCGGCATCGGGGGCAGCTCCACCACGC
>JALYTG010000025.1 GCA_030854405.1 Chloroflexota bacterium
CCGCGAGGCCAAATACCGCGTTCAGAACCGCATGATCAACGAGCTCGACCCGAAGCTCGACCTCTCGAATCAGGTTGAGGTCCGGCGTCAGATCGAGGAGCTCTTCGGCAAGATCGCCGACGAGGAAGGACTGGCTCTCACCCGCGCCGAGCGCGTTCGGATGCTCGAGCAGATCACGGACGAGATCCTGGGCCTCGGCCCGCTCGAGCCGCTGCTGCGCGACGACACGATCACAGAGCTCATGGTCAACGGGCCGCAGCAGGTCTACATCGAGCGCGAGGGTCGGCTGGAGCTGACGAACGTCACGTTCCAGAACGACGAGCACGTGATGAAGATCATTCAGCGCATCATCGCGCCAATCGGCCGTCGCGTGGACGAGTCGAGCCCCATGGTCGACGCCCGCCTGGCCGATGGCTCCCGCGTGAACGCGATCATCCCGCCATTGAGCCTCATCGGCCCGGTCATCACCATTCGAAAGTTCTCGGCCACTCCGTTCACGGTTGAAGACCTGATCCGCTTCGGCACGGCAACCCCGGAGATGTTCGAGTTCCTGGAGGCCTGCGTGAAGGCCAGGCTGAACATCTTTGTCGCCGGCGGCACCGGCTCCGGCAAGACCACGATGCTCAATATCCTCTCCTCGTTCATCCCCGACGACGAGCGGATCGTCACCATCGAGGACGCGGCCGAGCTCCAGCTGCGGCAGGAACACGTGGTCACCCTCGAGGCTCGCCCGTCGAATATCGAGGGCAAGGGCGCAGTGCCGATCCGCGAGCTCGTGCGGAATGCCCTGCGCATGCGGCCCGATCGCATCGTGGTCGGCGAGTGCCGTTCTGCTGAGGCCCTCGACATGCTCCAAGCCATGAACACCGGCCACGACGGCTCGATGTCAACCGGCCACGCGAACACACCGCGCGACATGCTCTCCCGTCTCGAGACGATGGTCCTGATGGCCGGAATGGACCTGCCTCTGAAAGCCATCCGCGAGCAGATCGCATCGGCCGTTGATCTGATCGTCCACCAGAACCGCCTCAAGGATGGCTCTCGCAAGATCGTGAACATCACCGAGGTTCAGGGGATGGAAGGCGACGTGATCGTCATGCAGGACATCTTCGTCTTCGAGCAGACGGCGGTCGTTGAAGGCAAGATCCAGGGCAAGCTACGACCGACTGGCATTCGCCCCAAGTTCGTCGAGAAGTTCGAAGTGCACGGTATCCACCTGCCGCCGAACGTCTTCGGCTCACCGTTCTAGGGGGAAGACGATGGGCATGCTGCCGTTCCTGATTGCCGCCGTCGCCGCTGGTGCGGTCCTCCTTGTCACTGTAGGCGTCGCCATGAGCGGCGGCAGCGGCGGCACGGTCGCTTCGCGCCTCGAGAAGTACGCTTCCGCTGGTGGAATGGACCGCGCCTCGCGGGAGCCCGCTGAGCGCCAGTCGGCGGTCGTGGCCGGCCTGGCTCGGGCAATCGAGGGCCAGGACCTCGCCGCGCGCCTATCGACTGACATCGCTCGAGCAGACCTCAAGCTAAAGCCGGCCGAGTTCCTGGTGATCTGGGCGATGACCCCGGTTGCATTCGTGGTCATCGCGTTCATCTGCGGGTTCATCTTTCCCGCGTTCCGGAACCCAATCGCACTCGTCGTCTTCTTCGTCCTCGGCGCCTTCGCGCCTCGCTGGTATCTGAAGCGACGGCAGGCGAAGCGGCTCGACAACTTCAACAAGCAGCTGCCCGATACGATCACCCTGCTCGCCAACTCCCTCCGTGCTGGATCCTCCTTCCTGCAAGGGATGGAGCTCGTCACGCGCGAGTCGGGGCCGCCGCTGGCGACCGAGTTCGAGCGGGTAATCCGCGAAATGAGCCTGGGCATGTCGCTCACCGGCGCCCTGACCAACCTCGTCCGGCGCGTCGCCTCCGAGGACCTGGAGCTGATGGTCACCGCCATCATCATCCAGACGCAGGTCGGCGGTAATCTCGCGACCGTCCTCGACGCGATCGCGTTCACAATTCGTGAGCGGGTTCGGATCACGGGCGAGATCCAGACCCTCACCGCCATGCAGCGATACAGCGGCTACGTCCTCATGCTGCTGCCGGTAGCGCTGGGGGGAATCCTTTTCCTCATCAGCCCCAGCTACATGGGCAGGATGCTTGACAAGCCGCCGGCGATGCTCGGGCTTCCTCTGGGCGTGTTCTTCTTCGCGGTCGGCGGACTGAGCATGTTCGGTGGCTACCTCCTGATCCGCCGCATCATCGACATCAAGGTGTAGTGCACATGCCACCACCCGAGATCATCATTGCTGCCATTGCCGGAGCGGCAGTCCTCCTCGTCACCTTCGGCCTCGCCGTGCGTCCGCCGCAGGACGCGGTTCAGCAGCGACTTTCGCAGCTGGTCATCGCACCCCAGACATTGGAACAGATGGAGCTGCAGCAGCCGCTCTTCGAGCGCACCGTTCGACCCATGGTCAAGCGGCTGGCCACGCTGGGACGGCGGAGCGGCGGCGACCAGGGCGGCGTCATCGCGCGCACTGAGGCGCGCTTGGAGCGTGCCGGATACCCGGGCGGTCTGCGGGGAGCCGATTGGGTTGGCGTCAAGCTCCTCGTCGCCATCGTCCTTGGGATCGTCCTGCTCATCGTGGGGCTGCCCCTGGTCGGGCCCGCGCTGGGCTTCCTGTTCGGGGTCGTGGGCCTCGTCTTCGGCTACGTCATTCCCGAGTACTGGCTGGGCAAAAGGATCTCGAAGCGCTCATTTGACATGGTGCTTCAGCTCCCGGACGCCCTCGATCTGCTGATCATTTCGGTCGAGGCCGGACTCGGCTTTGACGCGGCTCTTGCCAAGGTCGTCGAGAAGATGTCTGGGCCTCTCGTGGACGAGTTCCGCCAGGCGCTGGCCGAGGTTCGTATGGGACGGACGCGACGCGATGCGCTGCGCGACGTCGCCAAGCGCGCCGACGCCCGGCCGCTTTCGAACTTCATCGGCGCCATCGTCCAGGCGGAACAGCTCGGCGTGCCGATCGCCCGCGTGCTGCAGGTGCAGTCCCAGCAGCTGCGCATCGAGCGACGCCAGCGCGCCGAGGAGGCCGCCGCCAAGGCGCCGATCAAGATGCTCTTCCCGATGGTCGGCTGCATCTTCCCGACCATCTTCATCGTGATCCTGGGGCCTGCGGTGATCACCGTCGTGAAGGGCATCGGCATCTGACATGCAGCCGGCGCTGCGGCCGGCGATCCTGATCGTCGACGACGATCTCACCCTGCTATCTGTCCTATCGAGGCGGGTTGGTCGCGCGGGCTACGCGGTCGTTACCGCGTCGTCTGGGGCAGCGGCGCTCAAGCACCTGGAGGGCTACTGGCCTTCCCTGGTCATCGTCGACCTGATGATGCCCGGCATGGACGGCTTCGAGCTCTGTCGACGCATCAAGCAGCTGGCCGACTTGCCGATCATCGTGCTCTCGGCGGTGGACGCGTCTGAAGCCAAGGTGAGCGCGCTCGAGCGCTACGCGGAAGATTACGTCACCAAGCCATTCGACCCAGACGAGTTGATCGCTCGTGTGCAGCGGATACTGCGACGAGCACCCATCGGCAGTCCTTCCCTCACTCTGGGCGATGGCCTGATCGAGATTGATCTCGCGACGCGACGGATCGTCACTCCGGCTGGCACGCAGCAGCTGACCCGCATCGAGGCGCGCCTACTCGGCGTGCTCGCCGCCGCCATCGACCGTGTCGTGCCCACGGAGCTGCTCCTCGATCGCGTTTGGTCGGACGCGGACCGCGCGGAGCCTTCGTACGTGTGGGTGACCATTCGGCGACTCCGACGAAAGCTCGAGGAGGACCCGGATCGGCCCCGACACCTGCTCACCGAGCGGGGAATCGGCTACCGGCTCGCGTCTCTTTCGACCCACGCCTGAGTCATGAGGGCGAGCCTTTCAGTTCGCGTATTCATCGCGCTCCTCCTCGCCGTGGTTCCACCGCTCCTCGTTGGCGTCGTGGCGGATGCCGCCCGCCGCTCGATCCTGCAAAACGCCGGCGCGGGGTGGATCGCCGCGGCGGCGGTCGCCGTGGCAGTGGTGTGGGCATTGATCCTGACTGTGATCTATTCGCGCATCCTCGCCAGCGAGGTAGCGATCCTTGTCGGGCTCGCCACGCGCGGGAGCGACCCGTCCCAGCCACCAAGGGCGGAGGAGTCCGCCAACGCCTATGGCCGCCTGGCGGGCGCGCTTGCCGAGCGAAACCGACAGGTCGCCCTGCTGGCGGCAGAGGCCCAGGCCGCGCCGATCTCGGGCGATCCGCGCGCGGTGGCCGCTCACGTCGTGCGACTGGCGCGCCTCGTCACGGGTGACCCGACCTGGACGCTCGCCCTCGTGCGCAGCAGCGTGCAGGATCGGCTGCCGGCGGGAGTGTATGACGATCAGGAGGGTGGCAGCCCGTCGCCTATCGGCGATCTCGAGCGATGGGCGTCGGTCGCCGAGCGGACTGAGGAGGCGGCGCTCGGTCGGGCTCGACGGCTCGATGGCCCTTGGGGTGCGTTCGTGGTGGTCGATGTGACTGCCGGAGCGGAGCTGACGGCGGTTCTATCGGCCCTTTGGGAGGGTCGAGCGGATCCGTCGGAGGCAGAGCTGGATCTTCTCAGCTTGCTCGGCCAGCATGCCGGGACGGCACTCGAGCACGCGCTCCTGTACGCACAGGTCCGATCCCAGGCGGACGAGATCGACCGGATGGCCGATGTTCAGGCCGACTTCCTCCGAGGAGTCAGCCATGACCTTCAGACTCCTCTGACGAGCATCCGGGCGCTAGCCTCTGAGCTGCAGGCACTGCCCGGGCTTGACGCGGCGGCCCTGACCGACCTTGACGTGATAGGCCACCAGGCCGACCGGCTGCGTCGCATGGTGGGGCAGCTGCTCGTGGTCTCGAGGCTCGAGGCCGGGGCTCTTCTCCCGCGCCAGGAGATCTTTCGTCCGGAGCCGATCATCCGCCGCACGTGGGACGCCCTGCGCGCCGACCGGCCCTTCGCCCTGGAGTCCGGTGAGCCCAGCCTGCTGCTGGTGGCCGACCCGGACAGGGTCGAGCAGGCATTGTGGGGAGTCCTCGACAACGCCGTGAAATACAGCGGTCCGCAGACTCCCGTCGCCGTGACCGTCCGGCTCTCAAGGTCATCGGGTATGGCGGAGATCGCCGTGACTGACCAGGGCATCGGCATGGACCCCGAGACCGCGGCGCGTACCTTCGACCAGTTCTACCGGTCGGATCGCGCGCGGGCGCTGGTCCCCGACGGAAGTGGCATCGGCCTGTATGCGGTGCGCGGCATCGTGGAAGCGATGGGGGGATCGGTCCGCGTCAGGACCGCCCCCGACGCCGGAACCACGCTCGTCCTGACCCTTCCTGCGGAGACCGCGGAGCCTACGGAAACGCCCGTCTGAGCCACATTCGCTCTCGATCTGGGTACGAACGTACCGTTGTGGTCATGGGCCGTTCGCGGGACGCTGCAAGGTGGCGAGCAAGGTCGGGGACCTACCGTTTGGTCACAAAGCACAGCAGCTGAGGTTCGAGATGCGTTTCGGTACGCAAGCAGCGGTCCGCGGAAGGGCGCCAGTTCGGCGTCTCGGCTCTCGCTCTGCCCGCGGCCAGAGCCTGCTGGAGTTCGCCCTCATCTTCCCGATCGTGTTGATCCTGATCATCGGCATGATCGAGTTCGCCTTTGCCTTCAACGCGATCCTGAGCGTGAACTTCGCCAGCCGAGATGCCGCGCTGCTTGCCGCGGAAGCCGCCAGCTCCGCGGGATCGGACTGCGTGATTCTGGCCAAGATCGAGGACGACGTATCGGTCCCCGCCAAAGCCAAGCAGATTCAGCAGGTGCGCATCTTCTGGACCGATTCGAACGGCACCGAGAAGGCGGCCAACGTGTACAGCAGAACCGCATCGACGACGTGCACGTTCCCGGACGGCAGCACCATCACCGTCCCCTACACCGCCACATCGGTGGGTTATCCCGTTTCGGCCCGGTGCGGTGTGATCGCGGGATGCGGCGGCAGCCATCCCGGCCTGGACACGATCGGCGTGGCGATCCACTACCACCACAACTGGATCACCGGGATCCCCGCGGTCTTCTCCTGGGCCGCCATCGACTTCACACGAAGCAACGCCATGCGCATGGAGCCGATCCTGTGACACACACTCTCGCTGCCCTCTGGAGACGCTTTCGGGCCCCAACGCGGGGACAGGCGCTGATCGAGACCTCTCTCTTTCTGGGCATCCTACTGTTCCTCGTGGTCGGCACGCTTGAGTTCGGATTTGTCTTCGACCACCACATCACGCTCGAATACGCCACTCGCGAGGGTGCCCGCACCGGTGCCTCGCTGGCGAACGGCGGCGGCCCGCTGGGATGTGGCGCGGGGCAATCGCCCAAGGCCGCAACGGTCGACCCCCAGATCATTGCCGCCGTGGAGCGCGTTGTGACGGCGAGCGGCTCGGACGTCGATCTTGACCAGGTCAGCCAGATCCGCATCTTCGCCGCCGGTACGGACGGGCAGGAGCTCGGGCCGGTCAACATCTGGTCCTACGCCCCAGGCGCTGGGCCGGTCGTCGACGGCAAGGCACTCGACTTCAAGGCGGGTGCGCAGTCATGGGCGGCCTGCAGCCGCACCAACGGCGCGAACCCGGATTCCCTCGGCGTCCGCCTCACCTACACCTACCGATTGCGCACCGCGGCCAGTGCCCTCTTCGGATGGGCCACGATCGGGATGAACGATCGCACTGTCATGCAGCTCAACCCAACGGCTCCTTAGGAGAACGCACCGATGTCCCGATTCTGGCCTCGCCACTTGCTGACTCGCACCGCCGAGCCAGCTCGCCGACCCCGTCCGTCTCGCCACCCATCTGGCCAGACGCTGATCATCTTCGCCTTTTCGCTGACCGCGCTGCTGGGGACGGCCGGGTTCGTGGTCGACCTTGCGTGGATCTGGAGCAACGAGCTGAAAGTGCAGCGAGCGGCCGACGCCGCCGCGCTGGCCGGCGTGGTCCATCTGCCCGGCGACGTGCCGAATGCGAACGGTTCCGCGCGCGCCGAGTCGCGCAAGAACGGCTATCGAGATGGCACTGGCGGCGTCGTGGTGACGCCCCAGCCGGATCCGCTGGACCCGCGACGCATGCTGGTGACTGTTAAGGCGCCGGTGGACACCTTCTTCATGCGCCTCTTTGGCTTCAACCAGGTCACTGTCACGCGCAATGCGAAGGCGGAGTTCATCCTGCCCGTGCCCATGGGCAGCCCGCAGAACTACTACGGTGTGGGAACCTTCGTCGCACAGGTGGCGGGACCGTCAGGCGACACCGGACTGACGGCTGCCCAGGGCGGCTGGAATCCGCCGTGGGGACGCCCGCCCGCCACCGCCACCGCGCCAAACAACTGGACGAATCCGACTCGGGCGTTCACCAGCGACAATAGTTATGCCACGAACGCCTCGGGCGCTTATCAGGGTTATCGCGACTTCAGCTTCACCTTCCCGGGGGGAACGAGCGTCATCGACGGCATCGTGGTCACTGCCGAGGCGAAATCGTCCGATCCGGCCGGCTGCCGCCTGGGCATCCAGCTGTCTCGGGACGCCGGGGCGAGCTGGACAACGGAGCAGTTCTATAACCTGACCGGCGCCGACGCCGTCATCAGCAATCCCGGCGGAGCCACTGACATGTGGGGGACAACCTGGGATACCACGACGCTGAACAACGCCAACTTCAGGATCAGGGTGCACGACGACGACCCTGGTGCCGCCTGCATCGACACGGCCACCACCTCGCTCGACCGCATCACCGCCGTCGCATACTTCCATGCCGCGGCCGCTTTCACCCCGGTTCCGGTCAAGGATCCGAGCGGGACCACCCTCGCCAGCCAGGGGTTCTGGGGCGCCGTCTTCACCAAGGGCGGTGTGCGCCAGAACGGCGACCGCTACTCGCCAGCCTGGTATTCCGGCAGCAGCGGCACCGCCAATGCGGACTACTACCCGGCGGGCTATGACTACACCATCGAGCTTGGCGCCGGTGGCAAAGTGGACCTGTTCGACGCGCCCTTCTGCGGCGTCGGGCCGAACACGACGAGCGGTTGGTACGGTGCCGGCGACCACTGGACCTCCCGACCGACCGGTGGTGGATCGGGCTATGGCGCGGTAACGACTCGGTATCGGCTGTACAACACCAACGGGACGCAGTACGACAGCACGGACGACACCCTCGTTGCCGACTCCGGGTCGCTCTTTGCCTCAGAGAACCAGACCGATCAGAGCGGGGCCTTCGGTGTTCCGCAGTTGGACAGCTCGAATGGGGCGGCGAACTGCGGCAACACAGCGGTCGAGCCCTGGCATAACAAATGGTGGCCGATGGCGACCGGCCAGCCGGCAGGCAAATACCGACTGAACGTCAATACCAGCGACCCTGCAAACGACACGGTCGCGGCCGAGAACCTGTTCTCGATCCTGGTACGCTCCGCCGGAACGCCGCGCGTCTACGGCGGCGGCCGAATGGCTGCATATACGAACCTGGCGGCTGGAATTCAGACGTTCTACCTCGCCCAGATCGACGCGATCCACGCCGGCAAGACCATGGACATCACGCTCTTCGACCCTGGCGACGTGCAGGGACCCGCATACCTGCGCATCCTGAGCCCCGAAGGCAGCAGCTACGATTATGCCGTCTTCAATTACGTGGCCGACAGCGCGTGCAACACCAGCAGCGACGCCTGCAGCGCGAACAACCGTACGCAGATCCGCACCAACAGCGGGTCCGGCAGTTCGTTCGACAACTCGGTGGTCACCATATCGATCCCCTTGCCGTCCAACTACGGGCAGGGTGGATTGACACCGCCCGGTGAGACGGAGTCGGGCTGGTGGAAGATCGAGTACGAGGTTGCCGGCGGCAATGACACCACCACCTGGGAGGTCAGCATTCGAGGCAACCCGGTCCACCTGATCGTCCCGTAAGGTCTGGCCGAGCGTGACGCAGTTCGTAAAGGTCCGAAACGAAGCTCGCAACACCGTGCTGGCCGAGCGTTGCCGGGTTGCGAGCTCGGTTCGCGACCGAAGCGTCGGTCTCCTGGCGACCCCGGCGCCCGGCGCGCCACTCCTCATCGAGCGCTCGCCGTCGATCCACATGTTCTTCATGCGTTATCCGATCGATGTCGTGTTCCTCGACAGCGACCTGCGCGTGACGAAGGTGGTGCCGGCGCTCAAGCCCTGGCGCGTCGTGTGGTGGGCTCGCGGCGCGCGCGACTGCCTCGAGCTACCTGTCGGCGCGCTGCATGGAACCGACACTCAGGTCGGTGACCAGCTCGGTCTGGCCGCTCTTCCGCTAAGCCCGGAGTAATCGGCCGGTAAGGGTCACCCGCGCATCCTGCATCGATGTCGCTCTTCGACTTGCTCATGCCCTCGGCCTGCGCCGGCTGCGGCCGGTACGGGGATCTCCTGTGCGACGGGTGTCGGATGAGCCTGACGCCGGCAAGCCGCGCGGGAGATTGCTTCCTGGCAGCCGACGGCGGTTGGGTGATCGGTGAGAGCTTCGAGGTTGCCGCCGCGGCCTTCGCGTACCACGGCCCGCTGCGACGGGCCCTGCAACGCCTGAAGTATGTCGGTGCGCGGCGGGCAGCCTCGCCGCTCGCCGAGGCTGCCCTGCCCGCCCTGTGCCGGCTCGTGGCGATCTCGGATCAGCTCCCTCTCGCGCCCGTTCCGCTGCACGCGGAGCGCGAGCGGGTTCGTGGCTACAACCAGGCGGCGCTGCTCACGGCCGCACTGGCGCAGGCCGCGCACCTGCCCTGGTCGACGCTTCTGGTCCGCATCCGGGCGACCACGAAGCAGCACCATCTCGACCGGGCCGGCCGATTGCGCAACCTGCGCGGGGCGTTCGCCATCGCGCCGAAGGGCCGGCCACCGCCTGCGGTGATCCTCGTCGATGACATACTGACAACGTCAGCGACGCTCGACGCCTGTGCATCCGTCCTGCGCGAGGCGGGCTGCGAGCGCGTGTTCGGCTTCACAATCGCCCGAGAGCTGTGAAGCGCGCGGTGCTACCGTAGAGCGCACTCGTCAGCGCAGGAGAGATCAGCTGTGAAGACGAACCTGACGGCCCGAAACCTCGAGCTGAGCGACCGCCTGCGAGCAGAGATCGAGCGCAAGTTGGGCCGCCTCGACCGGGTCGCTCACCCGGATAGCGAGGCGAGCGTGGAGCTGATAGGTCATGCCTCGCATGCGGCGGAAGAGGCGAACGTGGCGGAGGTGACGCTGCACTCGAACGGCAGCGTGCTACGGTCGACAGCATTCGGCGCGACTCCGATGGCCGCCTTTGACACCGTCCTCGACAAGCTCGAGCGCCAGGTCGTCCGAGCCAAGCAACGGCCGCGATCCGTCCGGGAGCGAGCGGTCGACGAGGCCGGGCGCCTCTCGCGTCGTGAGCCCGACATGTCCGCCGGGGACGATGCCGAGCCAGGCGAGCAGGAGGCGTCAGTCGTCAAGTTCAAGCGGTTCGACATGGTGCCGATGTTTCCGGAAGACGCGATCGGCCGCATGGAGGAGCTGGGACACGCCTTTTTCGTCTTCCTCAACGCCGAGGACGAGAAGATCGCGATCCTCTACCGGCGCCGCCAGGGCGGCTACGGGCTGATCCAGCCGGTTATCGGGGAGCGGGGGCGAGCGCGCTGACGGCCGGCATCAGAGGATCGATGGCAGGAGCAGCAGCGCCGCCACGATCCCAATCAGTGACAGGAAGAAGACCAGCAGCGCGACTATCAGTAGATCGCTTCTCGACGGGTCCTGAAGGCCCATGGCTCGCACCGTAGCACGACCCGAGCCGCGCCGACGCCTCGTCTGGCCGCCGGAGGCTCCGCGCGTGGGGATGCACTTGGGGGTCGGGACTGGGCTGATGCGGACCGCTCGGCGGGCACGACAGATCGGCTGCAGCGCACTCCAGATCTTCAGCGACAACCCGACCGCGTGGCGGCGACGTCCCGAACCGCCGATCAACGCGCCAGACTTCATAACATATCTCCGTAGGGAGGCGATCGGACCTGTCGCGATTCACGCCAGCTACCTGATCAACCTCGCGGGCAGCTCCGAGCCGTTCGCCTCGCAGTCCCGCCAAGGGCTCATCTATGAGATGCTGCGGGCGCCGGCCTACGACGCGACGCTCGTCAATACGCACATTGGCTCACATCGCGGCGAAGGGGACGCAGCCGGGATCGGGCGCATCGCCAGGAACATCGCGACCATCCTCGCCGAGGCTCCAGGACCGATCCGGCTGGTCCTCGAGAACTCATCGGGGGGTGGCGACAGCCTTGGCTCCACCATCGAGCAGCTGAGTGAGATCCTGGACGAGGTCGCGGGACACGAGCGGCTGGCCTTCTGCCTCGACACCGCGCACCTGTGGGGGGCCGGCTATGACATCTCGACCCCGGAGGGAGCACAGCGCGTGGTCGATCGCTTCGCCGAGCTGATTGGCCTCGATCGGCTGGCTCTCATCCATCTCAACGATTCGAAATCCCTCCTCGGCTCGCGGTCCGACCGGCACGAGCACCTGGGGGCGGGCCGCATCGGGCCACTGGGCCTGGCCACGATTCTGCGCGAGCCGCGACTGAAGGCTGCGGGAACCGCATTCGTGATGGAGACGCCGGGGATGGATGAGGGCTACGACGCCGTCAACCTGAGGCGGGCGTGGCTGCTGTGGACCGGAGAGGAGACGTTGCCGCAGCTCCCACCACGCGCCTTCCGGGTGGACCGGCGGTCGACCAGACAGGGGCCCGGAAGCGGCTAGGTGTGGAAGCCGTTACCGTTCCCGACGTCGCGGACGCGACGAGCACGGATCGACAGGTAGGACTGCATCAGCTCGCGTACGTCGGACTCGTTCAGCGCGTCATCTCCGCGCAGGGCGTACTCGACCCGACTGGTGGGGAGCATCTGCCGGTTGGTGAGTGAGGCGAAGTAGGTGGGCCCATCGGCCTCGTCGAGGATCTCGCGCAGGCCGCGCGCCAGCCTCGTCGCGGTGCCGAGCGACGGCATGCGGTCACCTTTGATGAGTCGCGAGATCGTCGAGTGATCGACTCCCGACTGCAGCGCAAGCTGCCGCTGGCTCATCTTCTTCTCCTTCAACTGGCCACGTAGCCAGCTGTTGAAGGAGCGCGGAGTTTGCAACGTCATGGGCGCCTTCCGTTCGCCCGGCGCCATCGGTTGAGACGACCTCGAGTCCGGTGGTGCGCACGAGCAACCCGAGGATTGCAGCGGCGAAGGTCCGCCTCAATAGGAGGAAGGTACCGCGCGAGCGGTGGGGGTCAGTCCGGAGCGGTCTGGGGAGCTCCGACTCCATGGGCGACACGCACCTTGCGGCTGAAGGCATACAGGATGCCGCCAAGCACGATCACGCTCAGGATGCTGATCGCCCGATCCGTCAGTGCAACGGCCGAAGCAGGAACGCCGGCGATGCCGTAGAAGCCGAGCGCGATGACAATGGCGGCCTCCACGAAGCCCACCCCGGCGGGGGTCAGGGGAACCGCGGTCAACAGCGCTCCGATCAGCGTCACGAAGATCGACGCACTGATCCCCAGCCCGACCGCCGGCAGATTCAGCGCGTGGATGACGAAGTAGAGGCGGAATCCTTCGAGGATCCAGATCGCGACCGTCACCGCGCCCAAGATCGGTAGTGTGCGCCGCGTCAGGCCCCGTGTGCTGCCCTCGTGAAATCGCTCGTAGAGGTCCGCCACGCGGCCGGGCAAATACTGCGTCAATCGGTGACCGAAGAACCGCAGACCAACGACGAAGGCGACCAGGCCAATGGCGACCACAAAGCCGGCGAAGAAGACCGCGTCGACATCGGGCCGCGAGTGTCCACGGAAGCTCCAGAAGCCGGCCGCCAGGGCGAGGGCGAAGATGACCACGATATCGGCGCTGCGTTCAATGAAGATGGTGCCGACCGTCCTCGACATCGAGGCGTTGTAGTTGCCGCGGAGAAGGTACGCGCGGTAGACGTCGCCGAGCTTGGCCGGCACGACGCAGTTGACGAACCAGGAAAGGAAGAGGATCTCCGTGGCGTCGGTGATCGCGATCGGGGTGCCGGAGTTCCGCAGGAGATAGGCCCAACGAAATCCGCGCAGTGGAAAGGTCAGGTAGTAGGCGACGAAGGCGAGCAGCAGGAAGGCCGGATTGGCGTGGCTGATGCTTGCCCAGATCTCGCCCAGATCCTGGTTGAAGACATAGCGGAAGAGCAGGATCAGCAACACGATCCCAAAGACGATTGAGCCGATCGTCTTCCAGTTCAGCAACCGCCGGCCGAGGGAGACATCCGCGCTGGCGAGCCCCGACGCCGCGCTCTCCTGGTCAGTCATGTGGATCGCCCGAGACGTCAGATGCTGACTCGCGCTCCGGTTCCGGGAGCTCGGCGGGCTTCGGGAGCTCGACCGGCTCCGTGGCGACCTGCGCCGGCGGCTCGGGCCCCAGGATCGGTTGGCCGGCGGCACGTTTCCCACGCCATGTGTCAAACACGTTCTTCCACACCGCCCACCGCGTCGTCAAATGAATCAGGACGGTGGAGCGGCTCGCGTACCACTCATTCGTCGGGAGCAACGCCTTGAGCTCGGCGGCTTCGGCGAAGGGCGGCAGCACGTTGGAGGCCATCGCGATCTCGTACGCCGAATGGGCGTCCGAGGCAGCTATCCCCGGGATCCCGTAGCGCGCCGCGAATTCGGCTGCCTTGAGATTATGGCGGCTCAGCGTGACCCGGCAGTTGAAGACCTCGATCGCGTCGATCTTCCCCGCCTCGGCAAGCCGCGTCAGCGGCTCCTCGCGAATGTGGGCATTGCGGAACGGGTCGAATGGGTGCGGAACACTCACCAGGCCACCCTGCGCATGGATGGCATCGGCGGTCTCGTCGGCGGTGAGCCCGCGAGGGATCGTGCGCTGCAGGAAGAGGCCAACCACCTCGCCGTCGCTGGTGCTCACCTCCTCGCCGAGGATCACCGTCAACCGGTCGTCGAGGCCCAGCTCGCGCGCCTTGTCGCGAACGGCGATAGCTCCCTCGACGTTGTTGTGGTTCGTGATCGCGACGTGTGTCAGCCCGCGCTCCATGGCGATGCGGATGAACCGCTCCTCGGCGAGGAGCGAGTCACGCGAGAAGCGGGTGTGGATGTGGAAGTCGGCGAAGACGCGGGCGGCGTCGGCGGGTCTGCCCGTTCGCTCGCGCCATCCGACCCGAGCGGCGGCTGCTGGTGCCGCCGCACTCACTGTTGGCTCACCAGGCTCTTCCGGTAGGTGCCCAGGTGCTCGAGCGCGAGCCCTGTGCCGATGGCGACGCTGTTGAGAGCGTTCTCCGCCACATGGCATGGGATGCCGGTCACCTGGGTCAGCAGGGTGTCGAGGTTGCGCAGCAGCGAGCCGCCGCCCGACATCACCATCCCCTTGTCGATGATGTCGGAGCTGAGCTCGGGCGGGGTCTGCTCGAGCACATTGCGGATGGCGGTGATGATCTGCTGGAGTGGCTGCTCGATTGCCTCCGTGATCTCGGTCGACGTGATGGGGATCGTGCGCGGCAGGCCGGCGATCATGTCGCGGCCCTTGACCTCCATGCGCAGCGGCTCATCGAGCGGCAGGGCGGCACCAATCTGGATCTTCACCTCCTCGGCGGTGCGATCCCCGATCATCAGGTTGTACTTGCGCCGGATATAGCTGGTGATCGCCTCATCGAACCTATTGCCGGCGACCCGCACCGATTGGCTGACCACGATCCCCCCGAGCGCGATCACCGCGATCTCCGTCGTACCGCCGCCGATGTCCACGATCAGGTTGCCCGACGGTCCGCCGATCGGTACGTTGGCGCCGATCGCCGCTGCCAGCGGTTCGTCGATCAGGTAGGCGTCCCTGGCGCCCGCCTTCAGGGCAGCGTCTCTCACCGCACGTTTTTCCACGCTCGTTACGCCGGATGGGACGCTGATCATCACGTCCGGCTTGAATAGCCGGACGCGTGCCACCTTGTTGATCACGTAGCGCAGCATCGCTTCGGTGATCAGGTAGTCGGCGATGACACCGTCGCGCATCGGGCGGATGGCTCGAACATTGCCGGGTGTTCGCCCGATCATCTCGCGAGCCTCTTCCCCCACCGCCAGCAGCCGATTGTCGTCCTCGCTGATGGCGACCACGCTCGGCTCGTTGAGCACCACGCCACGCCCTTTGACGTAGACGAGGATGTTGGCGGTGCCGAGGTCGATACCGATCTTCATGCGGGCTGCGCGGTGCTCTCATGCGGGGCTTTTGGGGCGCCCGAAGTATACCGAGGCCGCCCGAGACGGACCCTCCGCCAATGGTCCGGGGCCGCTACGATCTCCGGATGCCCGAAGGGGACACGATCTTTGGCACCGCCGCAGTTCTCCGTGCGGTGCTTACGAGTCGCACCATCACCGCCGCGAAGGCGCAGGCGCGACCAGGCATGCGCCTGGTGCCCGGCCTGCCAGCGCTGAGCGGGGCGCGCCCTACGCGTCGATGCGGTGGATCTGGGCTCCGAGTGCCACCAGCTTCGACTCGATCCGCTCGTAGCCGCGGTCGACATGCTCGACCCCGGAGATGATGCTCGTCTCCTCCGCCGCGAGGGCGGCCAGGATCAGCGTCGCCCCGGCGCGCAGATCGGCGATCTGCAGCTCGCGCGCCTGGAGCGGGGTGGGCCCGGTGATCCGCGCATG
>JALYTG010000148.1 GCA_030854405.1 Chloroflexota bacterium
GGCGCTGCCGCCTTGCAATCACGAGCCAGCCCGCGGCCAGCATCGGATACCAGCCGGCCAGGAGCCAGCCGGGCGGCTGCCACGGGATCGATGCGAAGGGGAGCGCGGCTGCCGTGCTGCCGGCAAGGATCATGGCGCGCAGCGTGAGCCAGGCCCAGCCGCCGGCCAGCCATGCCGCGGCATCGCCGAGCAGGGGCAGATGGATCGCGGCGTCGAACGCACCAACGACCGCGGCGATGGCCGACGCCAGCATGGCGAGCGGGACGATCGGGGTGACGACCACGTTGGCCAGCGGCGCCACGAGCGACAGGCGCTCGAAGTTGCCGAGGATGACCGGCAGGGTTGCCAGCTGCGCCGCGGCCGTGAGCGCCAGCGGCTCGCGCAGCAGCGTAGGCCAGCCTTTGAGACGTCGCTCGATCGGCCCAGCGAACACGATCAGGCCAGCGGTCGCCAGCAGCGAGAGCTGGAATCCGACGTCCCAGAGGACCGGCGGGGCGACCAAGAGCATCCCCAGCGCGGCCAGCATCAGCGCCGAGGCGGCGTGCGCGGCCGCGCCGCCAAGCCGCGCAAGGAGGATGGCGCCGGCCATCAGCGCCGCCCGCACCACCGACGGGCTGCCGCCGGTGAGCACTACGTAGCCGACGATCGCGGCGATCGTGCTGACGCTAGCCAGCCAGCGCCCGCCGGGACGCTTGGCCATCGGTCGCAGGAAGGCGGCGACCAGGGCGGCCACGATGGCGATGTTCCAGCCGGAGATCGCCACCACGTGCGTCAGGCCGGCGGTGGCAAACGCGTCAGCCACTTCGGGGGCGATACCGGCGCGCACCCCGAGCAGGATTCCGGCGCCCAGCGCAGCCTCCGGCTCGGGGACGAGGTCGTTCAGGCCAGTGAGCAGCCAATGCCGCGCGGAGGCGGTGATGGCCGCAGGAGGGCTGATCTGGCTCCCGACCACGGCAACCTCGAACGCTCGCGCGATCGCCCCGATGCCCTGGCGCGCCAGATATTCGCGGTACGCGAACCCGTCAAAGTCCTGCGGCTGTACCAGGCGGGAGGTGATGCGGACCCGCTCGCCGACGGCGAGCTCCACGGAGCGCGGCAGCCAGACCAGGATCCGCCCGCGGACGGGCCGCGTGTGGTCCGGGCGCAGCAGCAGGAGGTCGTCGAGCACGACTTGCTGGCGCTCGCCTCGCGGCCTCGGGTCGTCGGTCAGCATGCCGGTCCACGTCCACTCGCGTCCGACCAGGGCCGAGACGCTGTCCGGCCCGGTCGGAAGATTGGTCGCGCCACTGCGCCAGGCGCCCAGCAGGGAAGCCGACGCCGCAAGCAGGAGCGCGATCGTCACAGCGCGAGGGCCGGGCCTCATCAGCGGAGCGGCGGCCAGGCCGCCCGCGGCCACGGCCGCCAGGGGCGCGGCGATCGAGCCCGCCAGCGGGATGCCAGCATCGGCGGCCAGGACGCCCAGCGCCACTCCGCCAAGGGCGGCCGGAAGCAGCAGCGCCGTGCCGCGCACGCTCAGCCGGCGGTCGCCTGGTCGCGAATCTTCGCGAGCTGGCCGTTGTTCAGGACGCCTCGCTCCACCGCATCGTCCAGCGACGCGAATGGTCGCTCCTGCCTGGCCGCCACGATCTTCTGCACGGTGACCGGTCCGATCCCCGGGAGCGCGTCGAGCTCCTCGGGCGTCGCGCTGTTCAAGTCGACCAGCCCGCCTCCGGCGCCGGTCGTGGTTGCGCTCGGCTCTGCAGCCACCGCATCGCCGAGGCGGGGCACGTACACCTGTTGGCCGTCGCTCAGCGGCGTGGCCAGATTCAGCTCACGCGCCGCGACCTGGAGATCGACGTCCGGTCCATAGCCGCCCGCCGCGCCAATCGCGTCAGCCAGGCGCGACTCAGCTGGTAGCGACTGCAGGCCTGGCGCAACCACTGCACCCTCGACATCCACGATCACGACCGATGGGGCAGCGGAGGGCGACGGCTCCGCCCTCGCGCTCGTCTGCCCATCGATCAGCAGCGAGGGGTCCGCGACTGGCTCGCCGCCAGGTGCCAGCAGCAGCCAGCCTGCGAGAAAAGCCAACGCCAGAACACAGGCGCCGCCGGCGAGCAGGACCTGATCGGATCGGGCCATCGTTCGACCTCCGAGGAGGCGAGCGATGGGCAAGCTGCCTGCGTCCGAAGCCCGGCGCCCGGGCACTCGACGCCGGGCCTCGGAAGCAGATGCGCAGCCTACTCCACAACCGTTACCGCCGGCTTACTGAACGCTCAATCCCGCAGCCGAACTGTCATTTGGTGCTTTGAGCCCGAGTTGCGTCACCGCCCCGAGACACGTCACCGCGGCGTGACCACGTTCACCAGCTTGCCGGGGATCTGGATCACGCGTGCCGGCGGCCGGCCGGCGAGATAGCGCTGCACGTGCTCGGACGCGAGCGCCATGCGCTCGATCTCCTCGGCGGGGGTGTCGGGCGTCACCACCAGCCGATCGCGCAGCTTGCCATCGACCTGGACCGGTAGCTCGATCGTGTCGGCGACGGCCACCGCCGGGTCGTATGTGGGCCAGGGTTGCTCATGGATGCTGTACCGCCGGCCGCGCTGCGCCCACAGCTCCTCGGTGATGTGGGGCGCGAGGGGCGCCAGCAGGAGCAGCAGCGCGTCGACCGATTCCGCATAGGCATCGGTCCCGGAGAGCCCGGTCTCGCGCGCCCGAACCAGTGCGTTGGTGAGCTCCATCAGCTTGGAGATGGCCGTGTTGAAGTGGAGGGCGGCGTAGTCCCGGGTCACGTCCGCGATGGTGGTATGGGTCAGCCGGCGCACGGCGCGGATCATCTCCTCCGCAGTTCCGAGAAGCTCGCCGGCAGGCGGGCCGCCGCTCTCCGGGATCTCACCGGCCAGGGACTGGGGCGGCGGGCCGGGGATGGGCTCCGGTCGGCTGCCGCGCTCCCGAGCGGAGGACGGTTGCGCCACGTTCCAGACGCGCGCCAGGAAGCGATGCTGACCCTCGATTCCGCTCGAGCTCCAGGGGCCCCCCTGGTCCCACGGCCCGATGAACATCAGGAAGGCGCGCACGGCGTCAGAGCCGTAACGGTCGGTCAGCTCGTCAGGGTTCTGCACGTTGCCGCGCGACTTGCTCATGCGCTGGTGGTCGGCGCCAAGGATCTGGCCCTGGTTGCGCAGCGTCAGCGCAGGCTCGTCGAAGGCCAGCAGCCCCATATCGCGCAGCGCCTTGGTGAAGAAGCGGAAGTAGAGGAGGTGCATGACGGCGTGCTCGGCGCCGCCGGTGTACAGGTCGATTGGCATCCACATCGCCAGCTGCTCCGGGTCCCAGGCGGCCTTCTCGTTGTGCGGCGAGCAATAGCGCAGGAAATACCAGCTGCTGTCGACGAAGGTGTCCATGGTGTCGGTCTCACGCCGCGCAGGCTCGCCGCAGATCGGACAGGTTGCCTTCAGGAAGGCCTCGTGGGTCTGCAGCGGGCTGACCCCGGTCGGCGAGAAGTCGACGTCGTCCGGCAGCCTGACCGGCAGCTGGTCGTCAGGCACCGGCTGAGCGCCATGCTGCGGGCAGTAGACGATCGGGATGGGTGGGCCCCAGTAGCGCTGCCGGCTCACCAGCCAGTCGCGGATCCGGTAGCTGACGGCGGGGCCGCCCAGGCCCATATCGGCCAGCTGCTGCGTGATGGCGCCGATCGCGTCGGCCGCCCGCATGCCGGTGAACCCGCCCGAATCGGCCAGCACCTCGTCGGCGGTGTGGGCCACGAAAGCCTGGTCGGAGGCGACCTCGCCGGAGGCGGGCACCACCACGTAGCGGATGGGCAGGTCGTATTTGCGCGCGAAGGCGAAGTCGCGCTCGTCGTGGGCGGGGACCGCCATGATCGCGCCCGTGCCATAGCCGGGCAGCACGTAGTCCGCGATCCAGATCGGGATCCGCTCGTTCGTCATCGGGTTGGTCGCGTATGCGCCGATGAAGACGCCGGTCTTCTCGCGCTCCGCGCTCAGGCGGTCGATCTCGGTCTCGCGCCGGGCTTGCGCGACGTATGCCTCTACCTCGGCCCGCCGCTCCGGGGTCGTCAGGATCGATACCAGCGGGTGCTCCGGCGCGAGCACCATGAAGGTCGCGCCGAAGACCGTATCGGGCCGAGTCGTGAAGACCCTGATCCGCCCCTCGCCTGCGGCCTCGACCGGGAAGTGGATCTCAGCCCCCTCGGATCGGCCGATCCAATTCGTCTGCATCAGGCGTACCGGCTCCGGCCAGTCGATGCCGTCGAAGCGGAGCAGCTCGTCCGCGTAGTTGGTGATGCGGAAGAACCACTGCTCCAGGTCGCGCTTCACGACCGGCGTGCCGCAGCGCCAGCAGCGCCGCTCGGGGCCCTCCACCTGCTCGCGCGCCAGGACCACCTGGTCTTTCGGGCACCAGTCGACCGCCGCCATGGCCCGATACGCCAGCCCGGCCTTGAAGAACTGCGCGAAGAGCCACTGTGTCCAGCGGTAGTAGGAGGGGTCGCTGGTGACCACTTCCCGCGACCAGTCGAACATGCAGCCCATGGTTCGGAACTGGGTCCGCATGTTGTCGATATTGGTCGCCGTCCAGCTGGCCGGGTCGACACCGCGGTCAATGGCCGCGTTCTCGGCGGGCAGCCCGAAGCTGTCGAAGCCCATCGGAAACATCACGTTGTAGCCCTGCATGCGCCGCATGCGCGCCGCGATGTCGGGCCCGGTGGCGGCGTACCAATGCCCAATGTGCAGGTCGCCGGACGGGTACGGGTACATCGTCAGGACGTACCGCTTCTCGCGCGGGTCGTCGTCGTTCGCCTGGTAGAGCCTGTCCGCCTTCCAGCGCTCGCGCCATTTCGCCTCGTAGCTGGCTGGGTCGAAGCGCGGGACGGTCATGCGTCGCTCCTTCGCGTGATCCAGAGGTCGACCCGATAGGGAATGCTGAACGGCTGCGGCGCAGCATGACCGTGCCGGGCGAGGAGTTCCGCAAGGTCGCCGCGGAAACGGACCTGCTCCTCGTCTGGCTGGGCTCGAACGTACGAGGCGGTGAACGCCATCCCTATGAACTCCTCGGCGGCCATCGCCAGCTCATGCCGCAGCTCGATCTTCTCCAGCGGGGTAAACGAGGCGAGCCCCTCGAACGCGCGGCGAGTGGCATCCTGCCCGCTAGGGCGCCCGGCCTGCAGATAGCGGCCCGTATCCGCAGCGCCAAAGCGTTCGTCGAGCAATGCGTGGTACCCGGCGACGAACGGCGAGGTGTCCTCGTCGCGCACGTTCCAGAAGAGTGCGACCCCGCCTCCCGGCCGCACGATGCGGGCCATCTCGGCCACAGCCCGCTCCTTGTTGAACCAGTGGAAGGCCTGTCCGGCGGTCGCGAGATCCACGGATTCCGGATCCAGCCCTGTCTCCTCGGCGGTCGCCTGGACCGTGGCTACCACCAGCCCGTCCTCGCTGGCTCGGCCACGCAGCTGCTCGAGCATCTGCCTGGCGGGCTCGATCGCGGTGACCCGCCAGCCGAGCGTGGCCATGGCGAGGCTGGCACGGCCAGTTCCGGCGCCCAGATCGGCGACGCGCGGCCGCTCCGGGAGCTCGAGGCGCGACTGAATCGTCGCGAACAGCTCGTCCGGGTAGGTGGGCCGGTATCGGTCGTACTCGTCCGCCCAGGCGTCGAAGCTTCGCGCTCGCTCAGCGTCGAGACTCATTCGGGATCCTCCGGGAACCAGGCCATCAGGAGCTCGTCGCGGAAGCTGTCGTCCCCGTCCCGATACTGTCTCCGGCGCAGCCCTTCGCGCACGAAGCCGGCTCGCTCGTAGACGGCGATCGCCCTCAGATTGTCCGGGAAGACGCCGAGCGCGACCTTGGCGAGGCCGCGCTGCCGCGCCCAGTCCAGGGCGGCCTGCATCAAGGCGCCGCCGATCCCCACGTCCCGCCAGCTTGCGGCCACCGAGATCGAGAGCGTGCCCATGTGATCGGTGATGATGTTGCGGTCGACGGTGACCAGCAGGTTGCCGATCACCTCGCCGTCCGCCTCGGCCACGAGCGCCAGGTTTGTATCCGAGCGCATCGCTTCTGCCAGCCAGAATGACTCGGAGGCCTCGCTCAGCGCGCTTGGCGGGGTGACCAGCCAGCGCCCCTCAGAGCGAACCGCGGCGAAGAGGCGA
>JALYTG010000149.1 GCA_030854405.1 Chloroflexota bacterium
TGCCGACGCTGTCCTGACCCCCGACGCGTTGCGCTTCGCGGCGGACCTCCATCGCCACTTCGATCCGGAGCGCCAGCGTCTTCTTGGCGATCGGCGTGAGCGTCAGGCGCGTCTTGACGCCGGCGAGACGCCGGACTTCCTGCCGAACCCGATCGAGAGCGACGATCCCGAGTGGCGTGTCGCGCCGGCGCCTCGCGACTTCGACGACCGGCGCGTCGAGATCACGGGGCCGGCCGAGCCGAAGATGATGATCAACGCCCTGAACTCGGGCGCATCGGTCTTCATGGCGGACTTCGAGGACGCCCTCTCGCCAACATGGGAGAACGTCGTCACCGGCCAGTGGGCCGTGCACCAGGCGGTCCGCCGCGAGTTGGAGTTCAGCCAGGAGGATGGCAAGCAGTACCGGCTCGGCGATCGCCTGGCCACGCTCTGCATCCGGCCGCGTGGCTGGCACCTCGACGAGGCCCACGTCTTGGTCGACGGGAAGCCGATCAGCGCCAGCCTCTTCGACTTCGGCCTCTGGTTCTTTCACAACGCGCGGGAGCTGCTCGACCGCCGCTCCGGCCCGTACCTGTACCTACCCAAGCTCGAGAGCCACCTGGAGGCGAACCTCTGGAACGAGGTCTTCGTCGCGGCCCAGAGCGCCCTCGACGTCCCGCGCGGCTCGGTCCGGGCGACCGTCCTGATCGAGACGATCCTGGCCGCCTTCGAGATGGACGAGATCCTGTTCGAGCTCCGCGAGCACGCCGCCGGGCTGAACGCCGGCCGCTGGGACTACATCTTCAGCCTGATCAAGAAGTTCCGGACGCGGCCCGACATGGTGCTGCCGGATCGGTCGCAGGTGAGCATGACCGTCCCCTTCATGCGCGCCTACACCGATCTGCTCGTGAAGACCTGCCACCGTCGCGGGGCCCACGCCATCGGCGGCATGGCCGCCTTCATCCCC
This sequence comes from Chloroflexota bacterium, assembly GCA_030854405.1. Next base: position 947 of record JALYTG010000149.1, read on the forward strand.
TCGCGCCGGGACGCGGAGGTCAACGACCGGGCCATCGCCAAGGTGCGCGAGGACAAGGAGCGCGAGTCGGGCGACGGCTTCGACGGCACCTGGGTCGCTCACCCGGATCTCGTGCCGATCGCGAAGGAGATCTTCGACCGCGTCCTCGGCGAGCGTCCGAATCAGAAGGACCGGCTGCGGCCCGATGTCTCCGTGGCGGCCCGTGACCTGGTCGACGTACGCATCCCGGGCAGCACCGTCACCGAGGCAGGTGTGCGCGCCAACATGTCGGTCGGCCTCGCCTATCTCGCGTCCTGGCTCGCCGGCGACGGGGCGGCCGCCATCAACAACCTGATGGAGGACGCGGCGACCGCAGAGATCAGTCGCTCGCAACTCTGGCAGTGGCGCGTTCACGGGGTCGCGCTCGAAAACGGCAGACCGATGACCGCCGAGCGCTATACCATCATCCGCGACGAGGAGCTCGGCACGCTTCAGTCCGCCTCCCCCGACTTTCCCTGGACGGAGGCCACTGCCCTCCTCGACGAGCTCGTCCTCTCCGAGGACTTCGCCGAGTTCCTGACACTGCGAGCCTACGATCGACTGGGATGAGGCCAACGTATGATTCGGAGCATGTGCAGCGTCCCGGCCGGCCGCTCCGTCCTTGTGGTTGACGACGACGAGGACGTCGGAGAGGTCATCGCAGCCGTACTCAGCGACGAGGGCTATAGCGCCACGACGCTCTCCGACGTATCGGTCGAGTCATTCCGCACCGCGATCGGTCAGCTCGAGCCCGACCTGATCCTGCTGGATGGGGCGGGGCGCGACGAGTACGGCGAAGGATGGCTGGAGGCGGCGCTGATTCATCTTCGCCACCGTCCAATTCCGGTGATCATGCTGACCGGCCACTCCATGGACGCCAACGAGGCCAAGGCGGGTGGGACGGAGCGTGCCCAGGCGGCCGCCTTCGCCGCCGTGCTGCTGAAGCCCTTCAACCTGGACAGGCTCATCGAGGTCGTCTCGAAGACGGTCGGCGACGAACCATTCAGCCACACGGAGACAGACGAACGTCTGCGCACCGAGGCCCTGACCGAGAGGCTGAGCGCGATCGGGGCCACTGAGATTCGGCCTTCGACGCGCCGGGAGTGGGCGACCTTCGTCTTGCCACCGGATGGACGGGTCCACCAGCTCTACTGGTGGCAGAGCGAGGGTCAGTACCTGCTCGGCGCCTACTCGGCAGGCGGGGTCTTCGAGCGGCTCGGCACCTTCTGGGAGCTGGACGATGCGCTCGCCGCGTGCGAGGAGCGCAAGCGCCGAAATGACCGTTTGCTAGGCACTGGCTTGGGGGCCACCTAGAATCGGTTCAGGGCTGGTCCGGCCGTGGACGCGCTGCTCTATCTCCTCGAGGAGGCGTTCGACGGGCGGCATCGAGGAGTCGAACGAGAGCTCGGCGCTGCTGACCAACCTCGCCACAGTCGACGAGGCGACTTGGCGGGCAACGACGCCTTGCGCCGCCCGCACCATCGAGTCGATGGTGCTGCACGTCGGCGCGTGCAAGGTTATGTACGACGACTACGCCTTTGGGACTGGCACGAAGGAATGGGGCACCCGAGAGGTGGAGCCGTGGGCCGACGGCGAGGCCCCGATGGCGGAGGCGATCGAATGGCTGCGCGAGACGCACCGGTCTTTCGAGACGCACCGGTCTTTCGTCGAGCAGATCACAGGCCTTACCGATGACGACCTCGACCAGCTCCGGATGACGAACTGGGGCGGGCTGCGGCCGACGCGCTGGATTATCGCCGCCCTCAGGGATCTGTTCGCATTGCTGCCAGCCCGATAATCCCCCGTACGCCCCAGAACAGCGCACGGGAGGAACGACGTGCTCAGAGACAGCCAGGCATTCTCCGGCTTCTCGTCCGACGATATTCCGAAGGCTAGGGAGTTCTACGGCCAGAAGCTCGGCCTCGAGGTCACCGAGGAGAACGGCATCCTGCGGCTGCATTTCGGCGGCGGCCACACCGTCATCATCTACCCCAAGGACAACCACGAGCCTGCCACGTTCACGGTTCTCAACTTCCCAGTCGCAGACATCGAGCGTGCGGTCGACGGGCTGAGAGCCGCGGGCGTCCAGTTCGAGCACTACAGCGGCAACGACGGCCCCAGGACGGACGAGCGCGGCATCTTCCGGGACGAAGGGCCACTGATCGCATGGTTCGCCGATCCCGCCGGCAACATCCTGTCCGTGCTCGAGCAACCGGACGAATCGGCCGCCAGCGGGGCGCCGTGACGGTTTCGTACAGCGATATCGCCGCGCGCGGGCTGGAGCGCATCAGTGCGCTGAGCGATGGCGTCTTCGCGATCGCGATGACGCTGATCGTGCTCGAGATCCACGTTCCGGACCCCGGGCCGATCCAATCCGAGCAGGAGCTGCTGACCGCGCTGACCGCGCTGACGCCTCGGATTGTCACCTACGGATTGAGCTTCCTGACGCTGGGCATCTTCTGGAGCGGGCAGCAGACCCAGCTCAACCATTTCGCGCGAGGGAACCGCGATCTCGCCTGGATCCACCTCGCTTTCCTGGCGCTGGTCGCCCTGATGCCGTTTTCGACGTCGCTGCTAGCTGAGTTCATCACCTTCCGCCTGGCCCTGCTCCTCTACTGGGCCAACATCTTCCTGCTCGGCGTGCTGATCTACGTGAGCTGGGCCTACGCGTGGCGTGCTGGCCTCGTGAAGGAGGACACCGCGACCGGAGTCGATCGGGCGATCAGGCGACGGATTTTGATTGCGCAGGCGCTGTATGCATTCGGCGCCGCGCTCTGCCTGATCAGTACGTACTGGAGCATCGCCTTCATCGTGCTGGTGCAGCTCAACTTCGCGATTGGACCGCGGATTCGGGCGCTCTCCCCGATCTAGGTCTTGTCCGGCTCGGCCTTGCGCACCCGATCCGCCAGCGCGGAGAGGACCGCCTGGCGCACCGCGGGAAACTCATCCATCAGCTCATGGAATTCGCGGTGGTTGATGACCAGCAGCCTCGCGATACCGTCCGTGCGGACGGTGGCGGTGCGCGGCCGCTCCTCGACCAGCGCGATCTCGCCGAAGAAGTCGCCGGGACCCATGTGGCTCACCGGCCGTCCGTCCTGCAGCACCGTCATGCGCCCGTCCAGGACGATGAAGAACTCGCTGCCCGACTTTCCCTGCTGTGTAAGGACCTGGTCGAGGCCAAGTTCCACCTCGTCGGCGAGCTGGCCAAGCCGCTCCAGCTCCCGGCCGCCCATGTGGGCGAAGAGCGGGACGCGCTTGAGGTGCTCGAGCTTTTCGTCGCGTGCCATGCGTGATAGGGAAGATAGCGTGGCGGCGGCGACTCGCATAGGGGTTTCCTCGCGTAGCATCGGTCCGTGCGAACGAGTCTGACGCTCGACGATCTCGGCGATCTGCTCGAGCAGCCCGGCTCACCGGCCCCGGCCTCGTCGCTGAGGTGCCACTTGCCCCGAGCTCGAGGCGCGTCAGCCAGCGCAGCAGGTGGTCGCTTCGCGCATCAGTCTCCCCTCACGCGCGCCGGCGGAGTCGTCACGTTCAGCCACGGCCGCATTACAGGTCGCCGGAGCTGCTGTTCCCGTTCGATTCAGATCAGGTGCGCCTCTGACGGCTGCGCAGGCTCCAAATGAGTCTGATTCACAGGAATTGGGCACGAGAACGCCCGTACCGCGGCCCTCGTCTGAATTTGCCGGAAAGCGCCGAGAAGAGCCCGATGCTGCTCCGCACAGCGAGGCGCGCTGAAGACCGACCTACAGGGACCGCTCGACAAAGGCACCGCTTCCCCGCTCGCCCACGAACTCCCCGTCGCGGATCACCGGCCTGCCGCGAACGAGGACGCTGCAAACCGCACCGGCCACGTCCAGCCCTTCGTAAGGGGCGAAGTCGCTGGTGTGGTGCAGGTCGGCCTGGCGCAGCACGCGACGCGCCGCGGGGTCGAACAGGACGAGGTCGGCGTCGCGACCGGCTTCGATGGCGCCCTTGCTCGGCAGGCCGAAGAGCCGCGCCGGGGTCGTGGCCAGCACGTCGACCATCCGCTCGAGGCTGAGCCGCCCCTTGGCGAACCCCTCGGAGTAAAGGACCGTCAGCAGCGTCTCGATCCCCGGCGCGCCGTTGCTGATGCGGTCGAAGCGGGGCGCCGGCATGCGCTTCTCGACGGCAAGGCGGTCGGGCACGTGGTCGCTGGCCACCACGTCGAGCGCCCCTGCCGCCAGGCCGGCCCACAGCGCCTCCAGGTCCGATGCGGAGCGCAGCGGCGGCGAAATGACCCGCTTGATCACCTCCCCCTCATTCTCATCCGCGTACATGCGATCGGTGAGCGCCAGGTACTGCGGACACGTCTCAGCCTGGACCGATACCCCCGCCCGCTTGCCGGCGACGACCGCGGCCAGGGCCTCCGCGCACGACAGGTGGACGACGTAGATCGACGCTCCCGCAGCGCGGGCCAGCGCCACCGCCCGCTGGGTCGCCTCCGCCTCCGCATACGCGGGCCGGCTGAGCGCGTGGAAGCGGCACGCCGTGTGTTGCGCCCGGATCTCGCGCGCGATCAAGGCGTCGACGATCGTGGCGTTTTCGCAGTGGATCTCCAGCATGCCGCCGTAGCGGGCCGCGGCCTGCATGGCGGCGAACAGCTGCGCGTCGCTGAGGCGGAAGTCGTACACCATGAAGGCCTTGAAGGTCGGGACGCCGGAGCGGATCAGGCGCGGCAGCTCGGCGAGCGGGTTCTCCTGCTGCCCCGAGAGGACGGCCGAGAGGCCGAAGTCGACCGCCGACTCTCCCTTCGTGCGCTGCCGGAATTCGCGCAGCCCGGCCATCAGCGTGCGCGAGCCGGCCTCTGAGATGCCGGTCCCGGGGTTATTGAAGGCGAGGAACGTGGTTGTGCCGCCGAAGGCGGCGGCGACTGAATCGGTGAAGAATCGGTCCGGCTCCTTGTCGGTGGGGAGCCGCGTGTGGGTGTGCACGTCGACGCAGCCAGGGAGGACCAGCAGGCCGCTCGCGTCGATCGTCTCTGCGCCCCGTCGCGACACGTCCTGACGGACCGCCCGAATCCGACCATCGGTAATCGCAACGTCGGCGACGACGGAGCGCGTGGCAGTGACGACCGTACCGCCGGTGACGACCAGATCGGCCACCCCGCCTACTCCTCGCTGATCTCAATCTCCTGGGCGCCGTGCCAGAG
>JALYTG010000150.1:0-2729 GCA_030854405.1 Chloroflexota bacterium
GGTTGACGTCGTAGACCACGCACTCATGTCCATCCCGGGTCAGTCGCCGCACCAGATTGGCGCCCATCCGTCCCAAGCCGACCATCCCTATCTGCATGCGAAACCCTCCGTCGTCATTTGAGTGCGATGCTGGTGTTGATCGCGACTTCCGACGTATTCGTTGCCGATGGCAATATCACTTTTCGCCTTTTGTCGTTACTAAAGGAGCCCCTAATCCGTGGCCACACCTGAATCGACAGCAGCAGTGTTCCTCTCCTTACTGGGAACTTGGAGAGCGGTCAGGGCGACTGCCGCGGAAATATGGGCAAGGTGAGTAAGGCCCTGCGGAAAGTTGCCCAGCAATTCGTGCGCCTTTGGGTCGTACTCCTCGGCGAGGAGGCCCAGGTCGTTGGCGCTCCCATAAGCCCGTTCGAACGCGGCGCGCGCTTCCTCCACATGGCCCTGGTGAGCGAGACACTCAGCCAGCCAGAACGTGCACGCGAGGAAGGTGCCCTCGCGAGCACTCAGGCCGTCGGCCGACTTGACGATCTTGTGGCGAAGAATCAACCCGTCGACCTCCAGCTCTGATCGGACGGCGGCCACGGTCCCGATCATTCGCTCGTCGTTGTAATCCACGAAGCCAACGCTGGGAAGCAACAGCAGCGCGGCGTCGACCTGCCGGCTGCCGAAAGCCTGAAGGAACGTCTTCCGCTTAGGGTCGTATCCCTTCTCCTCGACCGCTTTCCGGATCTCGGTTCGGGCCTGCCGCCACCGTCGCTCGGGCACCTTGCGTAAGCATTCTTTGCCAAGTTTCAGGCCGCGGTCGACCGCAGCCCAGCACATTACCTTTGAGTGGACGAAGTGCTGAGGCTTGCCACGGCTCTCCCATAAACCTTGGTCCGGCTCCTGCCAGCGGTCCACCGTCATCTCGACCAGGTCGGACAGGAACCGCCAGTAGTCGTCATCGGGCGAGTGACTGCGACGATGCCACCTCCAGCTCAGCTCGAGTAGCTCGCCGGTGACGTCGAGCTGGAGCTGCGTTGAGGCCGCGTTGCCCAGGCGCACCGGTCGGGAGCCGCGATAACCTTCGAGAGGCAGCTCAATCTCCGTGAGCCTTCGCTCACCCCCAACTCCGTACATGATCTGGAGTTCCTCAGCGCTTCCCGCAGCGCTGCGCTGGATGAACTGGCGGAAGGCGTCAGCTTCTCGATAGCAGCCTATGTCGGAAAGCGAGTGCACGCTGAAGCTGGCATCGCGGATCCAGCTGTATCGGTAATCCCAGTTCCGATTGCCGCCCGGAGTCTCGGGCAGGGAAGTGGTGACGGCAGCGACGATAGCCCCGCTGCGGGAGTTGCTGAGGGCCTTGAGCACAATCGCCGAGCGAACCACGCCAGCCCGGTAGGTACCTTCGAGGTTGACCTGCTGAGACCACCCTTGCCACCATCGGATCGTTTCGTCCAGCCTCGCGTCCAGGTCCTTCGGTGGCTTCGGTTCGGGCGGCGCAGAGGCGAGGCGGGCAGGGTTCACGAACTCGATCGAGAGCCGGACCCGATCCTGCGCCCGCACCGAGAACCTGCCCGTGAGGTCGTGCCGGCCACGTTCGAGATCGACGTCGGAGGCGATAAGAACGCCGTTGCTGCCGCCGATGGCGCTGTAGAGGCCTTGGCCGTGGTGACGAAGCCATGGTTTGACCTCGCCATAGTCGAAACGGATTCGCAAATCCAGCTGGAAATCGACCTCTCCGCGCACGCCCTCAACCACCCTGAGCAGGTGGCAACGAGGACCTGGCGCCTCGTCGGAGCCGAGCACAAGGCAGTCGAACAGCCGCGCCTCTCCCGCGGGTGACGAGAAGAGGGTCGACAGCACCATCGTGCCATCGACGTAGGAGCGATAAGACGAGTGACCGTCCTCGATCGGCGCGATGGAGCAGTAACCACCGTTCTCCCAGTCAAGCAATCGTCCGAAACAGCTTGCCGAGTCCACTCGCGGCACACACCACCAGTCGATCGAGCCGTTGCTCTGGACCAGGGCGGCTGTGTTGCAGTCGCTGATCAGGGCATAGCTGCTGATGGGCGGATAGGGCGTCGGCGTGTCGCTCAGTTGGTGACTCCGGGACGGTGGCGGCCGCAGTCGACCCGGCGACAGCCTGAGCCTGGCGCATCGATCTCGATCAGAGGGTCACCATCCCGGTGCCCAGCGTACCGATCTTCGATCCAGACAGCCACCGACAATACCATTCCGGTGCGCGTAACCCCAACCACCTGATCGTAGTCTCCACCTCTATTTCCTTTAGGTTGGAGTACGGCCAAACGACCTGGCGTGATCGGCGTGGCTGTATCCAACGGAGCTCTAAACCCAAACCACCCATTGCACGGCTGATCTTCATCTCGAGTGAGCCTCGCGGTCGGTGCACGACCTGGAACCGTCGGTGCTGCAGCGGCGAACGACGATCAGCGGCGTTCGCTTTGGGTTTTGCGCACGCTGTCAGGCAAGTGAATCCTGAAGGCCGCGCCAGGTTCGCCACCATCGATCAGTCCAAGCGTGCCTCCGTGGGCGCGGGCGATCGCCGCGCTCAAGGCAAGACCCAGGCCGGCGCCGCCGTCCTCGGGCGAGCGGGCGCCATCCGCCTTGGCGAATCGCGCAAACAGGCGCTCGCGATTTTGCAGAGCTACTCCGGGTCCCTGGTCGGCCACTTCGAGGTTCCAGCCTCCCTCCCCCGCGTAGCCGCGCAAGACCACCGCGGTTCCTTC
>JALYTG010000150.1:2739-6118 GCA_030854405.1 Chloroflexota bacterium
TGCCGAAGTGCGTTGTCGAGGAGATTGTCCAGCACCCGGCGCAAAAGTGCCGGATCGGCATCCATGTGGCCTGAGCTCGGCGCGATGACGTCGAGTCGAATTCCGTGTTCGTGTGCCGAACTCCCCCAGCGGGCGGCTGTCTCGTGGAGAATGTCCGCGACATCGACTGGTTCTTTGGCTGGAACCAGTGCGCCGGCGTCCGCCCTGGCCAGGATGAGCAACTGGTCGGACAGGCGGCTGAGGTGTTCGACCTCGCCATGCAGCGACACCAAGACGCGCTTGTACTCTTCTCGACTCCGGTTGCGACTCAGCGCGCCTTCGAGCTCGACGCGCATGAGCGCCAGCGGCGCTCGGAGCTCATGTGACGCATCGGCCGTGAATTTGCCCATGCTGATGAAACCTGCTTCCAGACGGGCCAGCATTGTGTTGAAGGTGTCGACCAGCTCCCCCAACTCGTCTGGTGGGACGTTCATGTCGACCCTTTTATGCAGGTCGTGCTCACTTATCGAACGGGCGAGTCCGGCAATTGTGCGGACCGGTCGAAGCGCGCGCCCTGCCAACCAGTAGGAAAGCGCCCCACCAATCACAAGCAGCGCCGCCGATACGGCAAGCAGGATCAGGAATGTGCGGTACTGGGCACTTTTCATCTCGACCACCGACCGGCTGACCACGAGGGCGTCTGAGCTGGTTGAATCCGTCGAACCTGTCGAAAGTGGAATGGCGTATAGCCGCCTGGGAACGTTGCGGGAATCCACGACGTCTGCCCAGACGGGACCTCCCGCTCTGATGGCCTGAGCCGCCAAGCTTAAGAGAAGGCTGTTGGCTAGGGGTTGGTTGGGGGTCTTGGCCACTACCCCGTTGGAAGAGACGACAGCGGCATCCACCGCGATTCCGCTCTGTGTCTCGTCGGGGATGTCGGACCCATCGAGGCTGAGCTGTCCATTGGTGTCCTGCAGACTCGACTCAATTGCATGTGCCTGCGCCACCAGCACAGCGTCCGACTCCTGCGACTGCGTGATCGTCACGGAGGCCAGCACAGCACCGTCCGCGATGAGCAGCGCCACCGCGAAGATCGCGACCGCGAGCAGCACGAGCCGTGCACGGGTGCCGGTGAGGAAGACCATCACGACTCGTCGGCGACGTATCGATAGCCGGAGCCCCTGACCGTCAGAAATGGATCGCTGTCGCCGGCATCGATCAGCTTCTTCCGCAGGCGCCCTACATAGACCTCGATCAGGTTGTGCCCGCCCTCGAAGTCGTAGCTCCACGCATGCTCAAGGATCTGGCTGCGAGTCAAGAGCCTCCCCTGGTTCAGTAGGAAGTACTCGAGGATCGCGAACTCCTTGGCGGTGAGGTCTACCTCCTGCTCGCCCACGGACAACGAGTGAGCCGCCGTGTCGAGCAAGACTTTGCCAGCCCTTAGCTGCGACTTGCGATTGGGCAGGTGCCGGCGCGTAAGTGCGCGAAGCCGCGCCACGACCTCTCGCAGCGCGAACGGTTTGACCAGGTAGTCATCGGCGCCCGCCTCCAGGCCTGCCACACGATCGTCGACAGCATCCCTGGCGGTAAGGATCAGGATGGGCGTCTCGACGCTGCGTTCGCGCAGTCGACGTATCACTTCGAAGCCATTGAGTCGTGGGAGCATGATGTCGAGCACGATCACGTCGTACGGGACCGACGTTGCCGCCGCTAGGCCGTCTTCGCCGTCACGCGCTACGTCGACCGCCATCCTTGACTCGATCAAAGACCGGCGCAGGCTGGCGGCAAGACGACGATCGTCTTCGACGATGAGTACGCGCATGAGAAGAGAATGCGCCCGATCTCTAAAGGATTTCTAAACGAAAGTAGTGACCGGATTTAGAGCGGGTTGAGAATCGTTGATCAGGCTGTTGGAAGCGGTCGACGGGCCGCAATCCCAGTACGAGGTGAGTCAGATCATGAATTGGAAACGCAAGTTCTCCATCATCGCGGTACCCGCCGTTCTCGCTTTGGCGGGCGGCGTGGTAGCAGTTCAGGCGGCCCAGTCGCCGTCCCCTCCGCCGGCGCCCACAACCACGGCGCCGGCCACGACGGCACCGAGCGAATCAACCGAGACGCCGGAGACGGCGGCCGAACAGGTCGACGTGAATGAGCCAAGCCTGCCAGGTGGTGGCCACGCTGACGCTCCCGGCGCCAACGTCGATCATCAGTTCGAAGGCGTCGAGTAAGCCCGTACCCCCTCTTCCGTCGTTCAGGCGACCCTTGGGGCGGCGCACCGCCCTGCGGGTCGCCCCCAACCAGCTGACTCTATGCACCATCCGTAACACCTTGTTCAGATGCGGCCTGTAGCCGATAGCAACCTCGTCATGCACGACTTGATCGCGGACTGCAGAAGGTTCCCGTCGGAGCCAGAAGGAACCAGGCCGTCAAGTGAGATTCCGCAGCGCATCAGAGAGGGCGATATCGTCGCCGTCGCCAGAAGCACTCAGTGTAGGAGTCGTCGATCAGCTAACGAGCAGGCCAAGCGCCTACTCGTCTTCTCGCTACTCCGGCTAATCACTTGGCGGGGGGCGCGAATCGTTTAGGAGCTGGCTGGCCGGGTACGAGTTTGTCGGGCGCCGAGGAAGGCTCACGCAGAAGCGAAGGTGGACCAGTACTGAACCGCCTGCCCCGTATTTCGTAAAGGTGTACAGAACCGCGCGGCTCAGGTGCTGTCCTACTTGGCGATTCTGGACCTAAGCTGAGGCGCCGATTTACTCGACCTTCGTGTAGATCAGGTCGAAGTGGGTCTTCCAGGTAATGCCGTCTTCAGCTATCTCCCAGCGACCGGCGATCGTCTTGCCGTCATCGGAGAACCTGCCGGTGAATCGCTGAGAGAACGGCGCACCGTCTCGCCAAAGTTTCCATAATCCGGCGTCCAAGCTCATCTCGTAGATGCGCTGGACAGTCGCGAAAGGCCAGGGTCTCGAGCCGCCACGCGGCCCGCGGGGACATGTCTCAAGCGGTGTCCCAGCAGTAGGCGATCGCCGGGCGACCCTTGTCGAGGCGCTGACGCCCTCAGGGTCGATGTGCCTGAGCAGAATGTTGACCGCTCCCGGCAGGTGGTCTTCCTTGTACTCCTCCGCCGGCAGCACCTCGACCAGCTGGGCCCCATCGTCCAGCAGCCGGCGAACCTCAGCGCGATCGATTTCTCGCGGCATGACTGCCTCGTCTGCCGGCTCACCCCGGTCAGCCGACCTCGGTATTGACTCTTACACCTACCTGGTCGCAGACACCGGCGGGGAATTACGCTACCGGGCTCAAGGTTGGTAATTCTGTGACGGAGGATACGGACTACCGACTGGCAGGACCCGCCGTGGGCGAGACATTCCCCGACTTCGAGCTTCCGGACGCTGAAGGC
>JALYTG010000285.1 GCA_030854405.1 Chloroflexota bacterium
GGTAGATCCCAGTCCCCAGGACGATCACCAGGGCCGGCGTCGCAAGCCGCTGGTTGATCGCGAGCTGCAGCCGGTGGACATACGGGAGGTGCCGCGGGCTCACCTTCATTGCGACCGGAAACATGATCGCCTCGGCGAAGGTGGCCCCGAACCCGACCATCACCGCGGTGATGTGGATGAAGACGGAGAACTGGTAGGTGGTGACCGCGAGAACTGAAGCGCCGCTCATCTGGGCGCGAACGATATCGAGGCCCAATCGCCCTCCGACCGTCGCTTTCGCTGACTGAAGCCGGCGCGGCTGAAGGCGACGCTGACATCGTTAGCCTCGGAAGTCAACAGCCCTGAGCAGATGAGGTGCTCCGGGAGCTCGCCACCCTCCAACCCAGAGGCGATCTGCCGCAGCAATGGCGAAGTCAGGTTGGCTACTACGGTCGGCGCGAGGGCCGGCAGCTCCTGACGCAGGTTGAGCCTGCTCAGCACCAGCTCGACGGCGTTGGCGGCGGCGTTGTCGGCCGCCGCCTGCAGCGACGCGGGCTCATGGTCGCAGGCGCGTACCGGGTTCCAACCGAGCTTTGCGGCCGCGATCGCCAGTACCCCGGACCCGGTGCCGAGGTCGATCAGGCCCCCGTCGGCGTCGCCGCCGTCGGCCAACTCGACCAGCGCCTCGATGCACATGCGGGTGGTCGCGTGGGCGCCGGTGCCAAAGGCGCGGCCGGGGTCGATGACCACGTCGATTGCCTCGGGGTGCGGCTCGGCCCACGAGGGGCGCACCCAGACGCGGCCACTGACCAGCAACGGCTGATGGAAGTCCTGCCAGCGGTCGGCCCAGTCGTCGGGGACCTCAGTGGCGTCGACCTCCACCGTTCCCTCGCCGGTGGCCGCTTCGATCTGACCTAGATCCGGCAGCTCGCCTTCGGCCCCGTAGATCGCGTACTCGACGTAGCCGTCGCCGTGCTCCTCCTCGAACCCGTTAGGCGCAAGGACCGCGAGCTCGCCGAGCACCAGCTCTGCCTGCTCCGGCCGGCAGCGGACCGCGAGGCGGATCACCGGATGGGTGATCCCACGGCCGGGTACGGCTGGGGGCGTGCGTGGGCGAGCAGATCCAGGAACTCGCGCTGACGCGCTCGCACCGCGCCTTCGGCGCTCGGCGAAGCCTTTGGTGGCGCCAAAGGCGAGCCCGAGGAACTCGCGCTTCGCGCTCGCATCGCGCCCTCCGGACGCTGGATGCGAAGGCCAGGCGCGTCATCCAGACGTGCGCGGATCGTGGGATTGCTCATCTCATCCGAAGGCGCGGCGCACGCGGGAGAGGAAACCCTCCTGCGACGTCTGAAGATTGTGGGACTCGATCGTGTCGTTCAGCTGTTGCGCCAGCTCAAGTTGCTCGTCGCTGAGGTTGCCTGGCACAACGACGTTCAGCACCACGCGCTGATCACCTCGGGACCGGCCCCCAAGCCGCGGTAGGCCGAGGCCGCGCAGAAGAACCTCGGTGCCTCCCTGAGACCCTGGCGGCACCGACACAACTCGTTTCCCCTCGAGCGTCTCGACGCTCACCGTGGTGCCAATCATTGCCACCGTCGCCGGCACGTCGACGATCGAGACCAGATCCTCGCCGTCGCGGTGGAAGCGCTCGTCCTCGGCCACCCGCACCTCGACATACAGGTCCCCCGGCCGGCCACCGGGCTCGCCGGCGTGGCCGGCTCCCGAGATGCGGAGGCGCTGCCCGTCCTCGATGCCGGGCGGCACCTCGAGGTCGAAGTGTCGGATGCCGGCCTTTCGCCCCGCCCCGTCGCAGGCCTCACACGGGGTCTCGGCGACCCGCCCGTCGCCGCGGCAGGCCTCGCAGGTCGCAGCCCGGACGAGTTGTCCGAAGGTGGTGCGGGAGACGTAGCGAATCTGGCCGCTGCCACCGCAGCGGTCGCAGGTGCTGATCGGCGTGCCGGGTTCGGCTCCGTTGCCGTTGCACCGTTCGCAGGCCATCACCGCGTCGAAGCTGAGCTCGCGGGCCGCCCCCGTTGCGACCTCCTCGAGCTTCACTTCGACCGTCGCCACGACGTCGCCCCCGCCGGCGGGGCCGCGGGAGAAGCCGAACGGATCTCCGGCGCCGAAGAAGGCCTGGAAGATGTCCTCGATCGAGCCGAAGCCG
>JALYTG010000151.1 GCA_030854405.1 Chloroflexota bacterium
GGCGCGGATCGGGCCCGAAGAAATGCTCCCGGATGTATGCCCCATCCGCCACCGCCAGGCGCTGGTAGTCACCGTCGAGCGTCTCGTGCATCTTGTTCAGCAGCACGCCGTCCTTGTCGCGCGCCAGCAGGTCGTCCCATTCGCGGGCCCAGATCACCTTGATCACGTTCCAGCCGGCTCCACGGAAGGTCGACTCCAGCTCCTGGATGATCTTGCCATTGCCGCGCACCGGCCCGTCGAGCCGCTGAAGGTTGCAGTTGACCACGAAGGTCAGGTTGTCGAGCCCCTCGCGTGCAGCCAGCGACAGGGCCCCGAGTGCCTCGGGCTCGTCCATCTCCCCATCGCCCAGGAACGCCCAGACCCGTCGGTCAGCGGTATCGGCGATCCCGCGCGCGGCGAGGTAGCGGTTGAATCTGGCCTGGTAGATGGCGGCCATGGCGCCCAGACCCATGCTGACGGTGGGGAACTGCCAGAACTCGGGCATCAGCCGGGGGTGCGGGTACGACGACAGGCCGCCGGGGAAGAGCGCCTCGCGCCGGAAGTGGTCGAGCTGCTCCTCGCTCAGTCGTCCCTCGAGGAAGGCCCGCGCGTAGATGCCGGGTGCCGCATGGCCCTGGAAGTAGATCTGGTCGCCCGGCGCCTCGTCCTGGCCGCGGAAGAAATGATTGAAGCCGACCTCGTACAGGCTGGCCGCGCTGGCGTAGGTGGAAAGGTGGCCGCCGATCCCCTCGAACTTCGAGTTCGCCCGCAGCACCATGGCGAGCGCGTTCCAGCGGATCATGCGCCGGATGCGCAGCTCCATCGCCTCGTCGCCGGGGAAGTAGGGCTCCTGCTCCGGGCTGATGGTGTTGATGTAGCGGGTCTGGACCAGGGGTGGAAGGCCGACCTGTCGCTGCCGGGCGCGCTTGAGCAGCTTGTAGATGATGAAGCGGGCCCGTTCGGTTCCCTCGTCGTCGACGACTGCATCCAGCGAGTCGATCCACTCCTGGGTCTCGGTCGGATCGATGTCGGGCAGCTGCTGCTTGAACTGATCGAAGATCTCGTGCATCCGGGACCTATGGTACAGACCGATGCGTCCGATGTCTGTCTTCGATCTGGCGATCAGACTGCAGGTGCCGGAGGTCGTTGCGATCGGGCGGCCGCACAGCGAGGATGGACCCATGCGGACGATCTTCCCGAGACGCCGCCGCCCGGCCCCCGACCGGGACGTCGGCATTCCCGCGGAGCGGCGCAACCCCTCGCGACCGCATCGTGTCCTGATCTTGGGCGGCGGCTTCGCGGGCGTGCTCACCGCGCAGGAGCTGGAGAAGCGGACCCGGCGGCGCGATGACGTCGAGATCTGGCTCGTCAACCGCGAGAACTTCATGCTCTTCACCCCGCTCCTGCCAGAAGTCTGCTCCGGCACGATCGAAGCCCGCCACTGTGTCACCGCCCTGCGCGCAATGCTGCGCAAGCGCTCGAGCTGGGCCCTCACCGCCACCGTGGAGAAGATCGACCTCGACGGGCAGGCGGTGACCGTGCTCGGCGGCGACCGAAAAGAGCATAGGCTCGCCTTCGACACCCTGGTCGTGGCCCTGGGCGGCGAGACGAGCACCTTCAACATTCGTGGCATCAACGAGTACGCGGCCGGCATGAGGACCCTGGCGGACGCGTTTGCCCTGCGAAACCGGGTGATCGAGATGCTTGAGCGCGCGGAGCTGGAGGCGGACCCCGCCGAGCGACAGGCGCAGCTGACGTTCGTGGTCGGCGGCGCGGGATTCAGCGGGGTGCAGACGGCGGGCGAGATAGAGGACTTCATCCGCCGCTTGCGACGGCGCTACTACCGCGCGATCGGCGCGCAGGAGATCCGTGCGTATCTGGTCGAGCTGAAGGATCGGGTCCTGCCCGAGATGCCCGCCGAGATGGGCGAGTACGCCGCCCGCACCCTGGCCAGGCGCGGCTTTGAGGTGCTGCTCAACACGGCGATCATGGAGGTGAGACCCGACGCCGTGGTGCTTGGTGACGAGAAGCGCGAGATCCCGACTCGGACGCTGATCTGGACCGGCGGCGTTCGGCCTTTGCCCCTGGTCGCCGAGAGTGGCCTGGAATGTGATCGGGCTGGACGCGCGATCACCGGGCCCACCATGCAGACGAGCAACCCGGCGGTCTTCGCCATTGGCGATTGCGCGCTGATCCCCAATCCCGATGATCCGGAGGGACGGCCGCATGCGCCGACTGCTCAGAATGCTGTCCGCGAGGCGCGGCGCCTGGCGCAGAACATCCTGGCCCGCATCGACCGTCGACCGATGCAGCCGTTCCGCTACGAGCCGCTCGGCACGCTCGCGAGCATCGGGCATCACACCGGGGTCGGCATCGTCTTGGGCGTGCGGGTGCGTGGGGTGATCGCCTGGTTCACATGGCGCGGCTATTACTGGAGCCGGGTGCCGGGCTTCAACCGCAAGGTGCGCGTGGCGATCGATTGGATGCTCGGGGCGCTCTTCGGCAGCGATCCTGTGCAGCTCAAGGTCGAGTACGACACGGGGGGACTCGGACCATCGGGCGTGCGACGGCCGCGCCGCCGGTTCATCGACCCCAGGTCGTAGACTCTGCCGCATGTCACGAGCCGAGCGGCGCCAGTACGAGCGCATGACGAAGGGTCAGGATCGCGGCGGTCTGCCGCCCGTTCCGCCGGGGACGCGCGCACGATTGGAACGCAGGCGCGCGCGTCGCGCTCCCGAGCCGGTGCAGGGGATAGGGCTGACCCTGCGGTTCTGGGGGCGCGCGCTGGCGATCGCGCTGGCCCTGGGTCTGACCGCCTTCAGCCTCGCCTGGCCGCGCGGGATGCCATTGGCGCTCTACGTCGGGTTGGTGATCGCAGCCGTTGCCTGCGCGATCCAGCTCGGAATCCGCGCCGTTCGCCAGCGAGCCGCCTCGCGCTGAGGCGCGGCGGCGACCTATTGACCCGCCGTCCACAATGGGCCTACACCATTGTTGGGAGGCCCGGGCATGGGCAATCCGTCCGACGACGACCACGATCACGATCACGACGACCACGGTCACGATCACGACGACGCGCACGGTCGGTTCTCCACCGGCGACGAGGACGAGGGCGAGACCCCCGAGAAGGATCATCTCGGCGAGTTCGCCGAGGGCCAGGAGGCCGGCCACTTGAATGTGCACGAGCCGCGAAGCGGGGACTTCGCCGAGGGCCAGGAGCGCGACACGGGCCATGAGCACGCCGACGAGCACCGCGGCGACTTCGCACGCGGACAGGAACGCGACGAGCGCGACGAGCACGATCGGTGACCTCGTCGCTTGTTCCCGAGCAGCGTCAAAGGAGGTGGACGTCGCCAAACTGATTCCCCGGTGCCCCAGCCAGGCTACGTGGCCTGTAATCGAGCAATACCTGCACCGAGAGGGAACCTCCGCATGCTGACCAATGGCTTTCAGATCATGATCGCCGAGACCTTCGGCACCGCGATCCTGATCATCCTTGGCGACGGCGTCGTCGCCGGCGTACTGCTTGCCCGATCCAAGGCGCAGAACGCGGGCTGGATCGTCATCACGACCGGATGGGCATTGGCCGTTGCCGTGGCCGTCTACGCGATCGGGAGTCTGACGGGGGGACATCTCAATCCCGCGGTGACCATTGGCTCGGCGGTGATCGGCGGGACCCCATGGGACCGCGTGCCGTGGTACCTGATCGGCGAGTTTCTGGGCGCGTTTATTGGCGCCGTGGTCGTCTTCTTCCATTACCTTCCGCACTGGGCGGAGACCGACGATCCAGGGCTCAAGCTGGCCGTCTTCTCGACCGGGCCGGCAATTCGCAACACCACCGCCAACCTGATCAGCGAGATCATCGGCACGTTCATGCTGGTCTTCGGTGTTCTGGGCATCACGAACTCGGCGAACAAGGTCGGACCGCTCGCAGCGCTGCTCGTCGGCTTCCTGGTGTGGGCCATCGGCCTGTCACTTGGCGGACCGACCGGCTATGCGATCAATCCGGCCCGTGACCTCGGGCCGCGCATTGCGCACGCCCTCCTGCCAATCTCCGGCAAGGGCAGTTCGGACTGGGGATACAGCTGGATCCCGGTGGTCGGCCCGATCATCGGCGGAGTGCTTGGCGCCGTGGTCTACCAGGCGGTCTTCACGAAGTACCTCATGGGCGGCTGATCGTCCCCCCAGGCGTCGAACGCGGCGGGGAGCTCCCCGCCGCGTTCTCATCAGTCACGCGGAATCACCGCGGGTAAGGAGCGACGTATCGATGAAAAAGCTGATCAACGCGCCCGACGCGGTCGTTGACGAGGCGCTGGCGGGCATGGTTGCGGCCCACGGCGACCTGCTCCGCGTCATCGAGCCGAACGTGGTCGTTCGGGTGGATGCTCCGCGCAAGGGCAAGGTCGGGATCATCTCCGGCGGTGGCTCCGGCCACGAGCCGATGCACGGCGGCTTCGTCGGGCTCGGCATGCTCGATGCGGCCTGTCCGGGCGCCGTCTTCACGTCGCCGGTGCCGGACCAGATGCTGGCCGCCACCAAGGCGGTCGACGGCGGTGCCGGCGTGCTCCACATCGTCAAGAACTACACCGGCGACGTGATGAACTTCGAGCTCGCCGCGGAGCTCGCACAGGGCGATGGGATCGAGGTCACCTCGGTCGTCATCGCGGATGACGTGGCGGTCAAGGACTCGCTCTACACCGCGGGCCGTCGTGGCGTCGGTGGGACCGTGCTGGCCGAGAAAATCGTCGGTGCGGCCGCCGAAGCGGGGCAGGACCTCGCCGCGGTGACCGCCCTCTGCCAGCGCGTCCAGGACAACGTACGCTCGATGGGCATGGCCCTCACGAGCTGTACCGTCCCGGCCGCCGGCAAGCCGACCTTCGAGATCGGCGACGACGAGATGGAGATCGGAGTCGGAATCCACGGTGAGCCGGGGCGCGAGCGACGAGCGATCGCGAGTGCCGACGAGATCACCGAGGCCCTGCTGACGCCGATCCTTGACGACCTGCCCTTCAGCTCCGGCGACCATGTGCTGGCCTTCGTGAACGGCATGGGTGGGACCCCGCTCATCGAGCTCTACGTCGTCTACAACAAGGTTGCGGCCATGTGCCGCGACCGCGGCCTTACGATCGACCGCAACCTGGTCGGAAGCTACATCACCTCACTCGAGATGGCTGGCTGCAGCATCACGCTGCTGAAGCTGGACGACGAGATGACCCGGTTGTGGGATGCGCCGGTCCAGACGCCAGCACTGCGCTGGGGCGTGTGAGTCCCGCGTGCCGATAGGGGACTTCGACTCCGCGGCCTTCGCCCGCTTCCTGCGAATCTTCGCGGACCGCATCGCCGAGCGACGCGAGGAGCTGACGCAGCTCGACTCGGCCATCGGAGATGCCGACCACGGCATCAACATGGACCGTGGCTTCTCCGCGGTCCGAGCGAAGCTGGCCGAGCTCGACGGCGCCGATCTCGGCGCCGCGGCAAAGGCGGTCGGGATGACGCTCATCTCGACCGTGGGCGGGGCATCCGGTCCTCTGTACGGCACGTTCTTCCTGCGCCTGGCCACCGGGTTGGGCGAGACGTCGACCGTCGACGCGACGACCCTGGGCGGCGCGCTCCGGGCCGGGCTTGATGGCGTGCGCCAGCGCGGCAAGGCCGAGCTGGACGACAAGACCATGGTCGACGCGATGGCGCCGGCCCTGGACGCCTACGACGCGGCGTCCGGAGACGGCACCGGTCCGGCGCTGGAGGCGGCCGCCGCGGCCGCGGCCGTGGGCCGTGATCGGGTCACCCCGCTCGTCGCTCGCAAGGGTCGGGCGAGCTACCTCGGCGAGCGCGCGGCGAACCACCAGGACCCTGGCGCCACGTCGACCACCATTCTCTTTGAGTCTCTCCGCGACGCGGTCGCCGAGGGCTGACCACCAGCCACCGCACACACCGAAAGGAAGGTTGTGACCGACATGGCCAAGTACGTCCTGGCGCTCGACCAGGGGACCACCTCGAGCCGGGCGATCCTATTCTCGAAGGACGGCCGCATCCAGCAGACGGCCAACCAGGAGTTCCCCCAGATCTTTCCGTCTCCCGGCCACGTGGAGCACGACCCGGAGG